>JBAWDI010000786.1:0-8021 GCA_049590695.1 Bryobacteraceae bacterium | reverse complement strand
CCAGCCGATGGGGGCTGTCTTTCGAGTCAATAGAATTGATTTTCGCCATGGTATTTTCGCTCCTATCGATGTCCACCACCGCGGTTCCCGCCTCCGCCTCCGCCGCCACCACGCATGGCGCCTCCGCCGCCGCTACGGGCGGGTCCCAGGCTGGAGTACCCGTGGTCGCTCTCGATCCGCGCCGCGCTTCCCTCCCGAACGCCGCCGAAAGCGCTACGGTTCCGCGCTGGTGCGCTCCGCTCAATCTGCCGATTGCCCATTCGCTCGGCTCCGGATTGGGATCTGGCGCCTCGAGATTGCCCCTGTACGGCAGTTGCGCGCGATCGCAGGTTTTGGCGCACGTTGCCTCCGTAACGGTTGGCCACGGCAGCGTTGGCATACGGCACGCCCTGGCGATGCGAGGCATTGTGGGACCATGCGCTGGTTCCATTCAGGCTGCCAATACCGCGGGAGTTGAAATTGTAGCGGTGAATGAAGTTGTGGTTGACCATAATGTTGTGGCCGCCCCAGCCGAAACCCCAACCCCAGCCGCCCCAGCCGCCCCAGCCGCCGCCAAAATAGAATCCCATCGGGATGCCCATTCCAAAGCCCCAGTAACCGCCCCCTATGAACGGACCGTAAAACCAATCCGCATACGGATAATAAAGCGGCGGGCCCCAGAAGTAGGCAGGATCGTAATTGGGCAGGTAGATGATTTGCGGATTAGCGGGCTCGATCACAATGAAGGGTTGCCCGTTCTCGTTGGTGGTGGTCACGGTTTGCTGAGGTGTCGAGGACAGTTTCCCCGCCTGCCGCGCCTTCAGCCGCATGCGCTGTACGGCGTCCATCACGTCGGCCTGCTGACTCAGAAACGCGTTTCCCAGATTGGTGGTCCACGTAATGTCCTGGTTCAACCGTTTGACGAGGTCCGGAAAGACCACTAAGGCCTGTATGCTCGGGTCCCAGTTTTGCTGCTCGGCCGCTTGGGTCAGAGCGGCGCCGGTGATGCCGGGGTTTCGCTGGAGCCACTGTAAGGCTTCGACGACTTCGAGCGGATAGGTGGACGCCACCAGGATCTGGCTGACCAGCGGATCCGGGTAGAGTGCGATGGGCGCCACCAGATCGTCGAGTTGATCGGGCGTCAGCGTCTGGCTGGGAGGGGGAAGCTCCGGAGCCTGTTGGGCCAGCAGTAGTCCGCCCATCGGTACAAGAAGCAGCGCCGCACACAGAACGGCCCGCATTGGGAAAGAGAATAAATAGAAGCGTTTCATGGATTTCGGTCCTCTCGGGCGTGCCATCACTTGGGGAGACTTTCTCCGCGCGCCCGCAATTCATGCGCGGCCTGGAACCAGTCTTCTTCCGGAGATCCCTCCGGACAGCCTCGGGCTTGCCATAGGTCATAGGCCAGCGCGGCGATTTCCTCGTGCCCAAAGGTGGCGATGCCGTGTTCATTCACCGCTTCCCGGTGTACCTGCTCGGTATGCTGATGAGCTTTTTGGGAGTACTCAAGAGCTTGCCTGGAGAGCTCTTGCCCGGTCTGGTGATCTTGTTTTTCATGGGCTTCCGCGGCGCGACGATGAGCGTGGGCGGCACTATCGTGCAACTCGGCGGCTCGTTGATGATTCTCGTAGTGCGATCCGTGGTTATAGCGAGTAGCCATTAGAGAGGCCTCATTTGTCCCGACTTGTTGTGAGCTTCCCGGGCCAGCTTGTAAGCGTGATCCGAGTACTCCAGCGCTCGTTGCGCATGCCAGCTTGCGGCTACGCCGTCCCCTTTTTCGTTATGCTCGGCGGCGGTACGATGGGCCTGGGCTGCCAGGTCGTGCAGTTCGGCGGCTTTCCGGTGTTCCTCGTGCATGGCGATTCCTCCTGTGGACGGGTGCTCGGCTCTCCCTCAGAATGAGCAATCGGGTTGCCGATTCCACGCGCCAACGAATCGTCAACTGTGGAATGACGGACCGTGCGGATTTTGCATTTGCGATGGCAGATTCTGCACGTTCACGGCTTCGCCGGCAGAGCGATCCCCGCCTTGGCCAGAGCGCGTTCGAGCATCTTGACGGCGCGGACCTCCGGCACATTTCGCGCAATGGAGATTTCCGATGCCAGCATGTGGCGCGCGCGGTCGAACAGCCCCTTCTCGTGAAACGAGAGCGGCTTGCCGATTTGAATCTGCAAGAGGCTCTTGAAGACCTCCGCGGCTTGGAGAAGATCGCCGCTTTGCATCTTCTCGCGATTGTGCTTCAAGCGCACCTTCCAGTCGGGGCTGATGGCGCACCAGCCGTTGGAGAGGAAGGAAAGGATGCGCGAAATCTCGCGGTCTTTGGTAACTCTCCGCAGTCCGACGTTGGACGCGTTGGAAAACGGCACCAACACCGTCATGCCGCCCAATCCGAAGCGAAGCAGATAGAACTTTTCGCACGCGGAGCCAAAGGAGCGCGTGCTGATATTCTCGATGGTCCCAACACCCTGGTTGGGATACACCACTTTTTCACCGATCCGAAAGGTCATCGGAGGTCCCCCACAAACCACCGCTCTCAGGTGTTGCCACGGAGTGCGCGTAACAACTCCTTGAATGGTACGCGTTGGAGAATGCGCGTGTCAACCGGTAGGGGCCGGGCAGGCCCGGTCCCTACGCGCTTTCGGCCTTTTCGCCTTCCACGAGCAGACCGCGTTCCGCCAGCAGCAATCGCCGCAGGGACCGCAGATCGTTCAGGATTCTGCGGCTGGATGTGATGTGGAGATTCAGCTTGGCCAGGTTATAGGAAACCAGGAGCAGCGCCTCCTTGCGGCGGATTGCGCCTTCGTGCTCCGCGGCCGCAATTTCCGCCTCCACATCGCTCCGGGCTTCGTCCAGAGCCTCGGCGAGCATAGCCACATACTCGTGAGAACCCTCGATACTGTCAAACGGCGTCTCGGCTTTGTCGCTCACAACACGCCTTTCCGACCGCCTACCCCGGGGGTGGTCCTGCACAAACTCAAGTGTTCCCCTATTCTCGCACAAATCGGAGGGGGTGGGCGGCGAGGGATATACTGGCTTGGGAGGCCACTATTCTTACGATGCGATCCATCCACGGCTCGATAGCCATACTTTCGCTCGCTGCGCTGTCAGCGGGCGCTCAAAACAATAGCGGCGCCTCCACGGCCATTCCCCATCTTCGGAAACAGGGCACCGCCACGCAGTTAATAGTCGACGGCAAGCCGTTTCTGATGCTGGCGGGAGAGCTGCGCAACTCCAGTTCCTCCAGTTCCGAGTTCCTGAAGCCGATCTGGCCGCGCCTCGCGGCCATGCACCTCAACACCGTCCTGAGCGCCGTCCAATGGGAGCTGCTCGAACCGCAAGAGGGCAAATTCGACTTTTCACTGGTAGACAGCCAGATCCGGGACGCACAAACTTACAAACTGCACCTCGTCTTTCTGTGGTTCGGAAGCTGGAAGAACGGGGTATCCAGCTACATCCCGGCGTGGGTGAAAACCAACCAGGAGCGGTTTCCACGGGTCCAGGACAAGGACGGGAAAGGCATCGAGACCCTCTCCACATTGAGCGCGGCGAACCGCGATGCCGATGCGCGCGCTTTTGCCGCCCTCATGCGGCACATCAAGCAGGTGGACACCTATCACCGGGTCGTCATGATGCAGGTGGAAAACGAAGTGGGCGTCCTGGGCGACTCGCGGGACAGGTGCGAGGCGGCCAATAAGGCTTTCGCGGCACCCGTGCCCAAAGAGCTGCTGGATTATATCGGCAGCCACAAGGACACTCTGCATCCGCTGCTCCGCAAGGCGTGGGAAGCGGCCGGGTCCAAGACATCCGGGACCTGGGAACAGGTCTTCGGCAAAGCCCCGTACACGGATGAGCTGTTCATGGCCTGGAACTATGCGAGCTACATGAACCGGGTGGCGGCGGCGGGCAAGGCCGAATACCCGCTGCCCATGTACGTGAACACGTGGTGCTCGATGCCCGCGCCGGACCGTGGGCCCGGGACGTACCCCAGCGGCGGCCCCGAGCCTCAAGTGCAGAACATCTGGAAAGCCGCGGCGCCGGCCATCGACATCCGCTCGCCAGACCTCTACTCGCCGAATTTCCCGGTGTGGGTCGAGTGGTACCGGGAATCCTACGCTCCGGACGACCCGCTATTCATCCCCGAGACGGATGGCACCACGGGCGCATACCACGTCTTCTACGCTTTGGGGCAGCACGACGCCATGGGCTTCAATCCGTTTGCCATCGACGAGCTGGGCCTCGCGCCGCCATCGCCGACGGCCACCGAGCCGGCGGACCTGCCGATAGCGCGGAGCTACGCCACGCTCACGCAACTTGCCCCGGTGATTCTGGAGAACCAGGGCAAGGGCAAGATAGCCGGCGTGGTGGTGACGGAGGGCGAGCCGCCGCGGAAGATCGCGCTGGGCAACTATACCCTGGAAGTGAGCTATGCGCGGAGCAGGATGCCGCCGCCGGGTTCCACACCTTCGCCCGCGCCAGTGTCCCCGGCTCATAGCGGCGCACTGTTTATCTCGATGGGGCCGGATGAGTACCTGGCGGCGGGCAGCGGACCGGTGGAGGTGACATTCTCTCCGAACACGCCGGGTGCCCCCATCGCCGGCACCCTCTCCATCGACGAAGGCACGTACGTGGACGGCCGCTGGGTTCCCGGACGCAGGCTGAACGGGGACGAGAACGGCCAGGGGAAGTTCTTGCGGCTCGGCGGCGGCAACAGCCGCAACGTTATCATCCAGCGAGTGAAGCTCTATCGCTACCGCTGACGGTGCGCGACTGGAAAGCGGCGGGCACGCGGTCCCTTGTGGTGTGGGCCCGTCTTGACATTGCTAATGAATTAGTACTACAAGGTTGGCATGTGTGCTCCGGTTGGTCGCGCCACCTATGCCGGCCTGGTGTTGTTGGCGTGTTTCCTCAGCCGCGCGGCGGCTCGACAGGATGATCCCGCGGCCGCCATGCAAACCCTCATCGAGGCCGGCGACGCCGGCTACCTGCGCGGAGACTACGAAGCCGGACGCCAGGCGTTTGAAAAGGCCTGGCAACTTGCCCAGGACACCTCGCCCGACAACCCCGTCCGCTACGATATTCTGAAGCGCCTCGCCAACATTCGCGCCGCGGCCGGAGAGTTCGCGGACGCCGGCAACTATCTGCAACTGGCCATCGACTGGCGTGAAAACACGTTCGGCGAGAACGATCCCAAGATCGCCGACGACCTGCTGGTATCGGCGGCTCTCTGTCGCGGCATGAAGGATTACGGCCGGGCCGACGCCATTCTGAACCGCGTGCTCGCCATGCATGTGCGCACTGTGGGTTTCGACAGCACCGCCGTGGCGGACGATTTCAGCCGCATGGCTCAGGTCGATCTGGATCGGAAGGATCTGCCGATGGCCGCGAGCTCGCTCAACGCCGCCCTGGCGATCCGCAAGAAGCTGGCCGGCCCGCTGGACGTCTCGCTGGTCCCCGATCTCGATCGCCTCGGCGAGGTTTCGACTACCATGCGCCGTTACGACAAGGCCGAAGAAGCGTTCCGCCGCGCCCTGGTCATTCGCGAGACCCTGTACGGCAAGGAGAACGCCGACCTGCTGGCCACCATCGACGGCTTGGCGTACGCCCTTTTCGGCCAGAAGAAGTACGACGAAGCCGAGCCGCTGTACCAAAGGCTGATCCCGCTGTGGGTCGAGTCGGTGGGTGGCGAGCACCCCATGGTGGCCATCGCGCTGGACAAAGTGGCCGCCTTTTATGCCGACCAGAAGAAATACGATCAGGCCAAGGAAGCCGCCGGCCGGGCCAACGCCATCCGCGCCTACTGTCTCGCCACCGGGCTGGCCCAACAGGCTGCCGAGCAGCTCGCCGAGCGCAACCAGGCGGGCGCCGTAGCTCTCTACAGGCGGGCGCTGGCGGTGCTCGATCCGCCCAGCCCGGTCTACCAGGAGCTGCGCGCAACCATCGAGGGGATGCTGAAACTCCTCGATCCTCCCAAGACACAGCCCCGGAAAGCCGCGCCGCCCCGCAAGGCAGAGTGACCGGCGCGGTACAATAACCGCTTCGGGAGGATGGTATCGTGACAGAACTCATCGTTCACCCCACCGCGAAGTTCATCAAGGCGGGCGCAATCCTGGCAGCCATCGTGGTTCTGGGGTTGGAAATCGCGTACCTGGCAAAATGGCGCCACAACGAGGCGCTGACCTGGGTGCCAATCGTCGCTCCGCTGGTGCTGCTGTGGCCGGCCGAGCGCTGGCTTCGCCGCCGTTTTACCAAGGCGGTGTTTACCGCCGACCACCGGCTGCGCTATGAAGTCGGAATCACTTCCAAAGCCACGCGCAACATTCAGCTTTACAAGGTGCAAGATGTGCGGGTGGACCAGCGGCTGGCACAGCGGTTGTGGAAGGTGGGCGATCTCTCCATCGAGACGGCGGGCGAGGCCAGCCGCCTGACGATCCACAACGTGGACGACCCGCAGGCGCTGGCGGACGACATCATGACCCGGGCGCAGACGGGATCCACCGGCGTGTGAGCGGAAAGCTGAGTGGCAAGACCGCGGTGATTACCGGCGCTGCCAACGGAAAGGCGACAGCCGGCCCGGCGGATGTGACCAGCGAGGACCAGGTGCGCCGCTCATGACTCTATTACCGGAAAAATCGACGCTGCTGTTGCCCTTTAGGGAAGCCGCGCCGGCGAACGCGCAGCCGCTGCGGGTGGGCGTGGTCCTCGACCGCAGTCACCCTTCACCGTGGGTGGATGCCCTGATCTCGTTTCTGAGACAGCTTCCGGGAACCGACGTTCGCCTTCTCACTCTCACTAGCCGGCCTCTGGCGGCAGCGAAGCGGCCCTCATGGTTGACGGATCGCCTTTACTCCGCGAGTCAGGCGAGATTCGATCCGTTCGGGGATCTTGCCGCCGGCGGCACCGGATCTGTAAGTCCAGAGTCTGTCGAAGGACTCCGGACCGCGGGTTGCGGGGTGCTCGTCTGGCTGGCAGCCTGCAAAGATCCCAAGGTGGATGTCGGCGGCGTGGCGAAGCACGGAGCTTTCACTGTCCGCCTGGGGGAGCAAGATCGGATCATCCCCTTCTGGGAGGAGGTGGCCAACAGCCAAACGACCTCGACTGTCACCATTTACTGGCACGAATCCTCGTTGGCGCATGGCCGGGCGGTTCGAAAAGCGGAAACCCCCACTGTGCAAGGGCTCTACTTGACTCTGAACGCCGAGGAGCCTCTGGTCGCGGCCATTCGGATGCTGGCCGGCTTATGCTTGGAGATCCAGCAGGGCGGCCGGCAGTGCGAGGAGAGGTTCCGCGGTTTCGCGAATGAGCCGATGGGAGAGGCCGCGCCCGCGGATTACCCGACGACCTTCGAGGCGGGGCGATTCGTCGTAAGGAAACTGGCGCGGAGCGCGCAACTGCGCTGGAAGGCGCGCGGCAAAGAATCCAAGTGGTTCGTCGCGATGCGGCGGAACTCGGGCGGTTCGATCACCGATCCGGACCGGATGGATTTGACCGGGTTCGGAGAAGTCCCGCTTCCTCAGGGGAGCGATCAGATGGCCGACCCTTTTCTGTGGGAAGCCGAAGGGCGCAGTTACGTGCTGTTTGAGGAGGTGCGCGCGGGATCGTCGCGGGGCCGGTTGGGGTGCGTCGAGGTGTTCGAGAATGGCTCCTGCTCGGAAATGAAGATCATCCTTCAACGGGACTACCACCTTTCGTACCCTTGTGTCGTGCCGGCGAACGGCGAGTTGTTCCTTCTCCCCGAGGCTGCTGAGGCCGGCCGGGTGGATCTTTACCGCTTCTCTCGCTTCCCGTGGGAAGTCGAGCTGGTCGCGCCGCTGGTCGAGGGGATGGCGCTGGTTGACACGACGCCCATTTTTCTTGACGGCCGCTGGTACTTCTTCACGACTACGGTGGAACCCTTCATGGAGACTCTTCTTTTCCGGGCAGACCGCCTGGACGGCGCTTGGAATCTGCATCCTGGCAGCCCTATTTCCGGTTCGGTGAGAAACAGCCGTTCCGCCGGGAATCTCTTTTGGAGGAATGGGCGGCTCTACCGGCCCACTCAAGAC
>JBAWDI010000785.1:0-4169 GCA_049590695.1 Bryobacteraceae bacterium | reverse complement strand
GTCCAAACGCACGCGCGCAGCCCGAATGATCAATGAACTTCAAAAGCTCGGCTATCGCATAGTAGGTGGGCCACTTCCAGCGGGCATGCAGGCATGAGGGGGTGGGGTTTTTCGACCCTGCCATCCGCACGACCCCGCCATGCCCGAGCCGCAAGGCTTTCGCGGCGTTCACCGCGTGCTTGGCACCGTGGACGGCCTGAAGCGATTCATCGCGCTGACTCCAAGCCCGTCTCACGGCCTGAACTTTTGCCAGGGCACGGTTTCGGAGATGCTGCGCAAGCCCGGCGAGGAGATCTACGATGTGATCCGCTACTTCGGTTCACGCGGCAGGATCTTTAACGTTCATTTCCGCAACATCAAGGGCGGTTTCCTGAACTTTCAGGAGACCTTTCCGGACAACGGCGACGTGGATTTCATACGGGCGATCCGGACGTACAAGGAGGTAGGCTACGACGGCATGCTGATGCCCGACCACGCGCCCGTGATCGCCGGGGACACCGACAAGCAGCAGGCCTTTGCCTACTGTTTCGGCTACATCCAGGCGCTGATCCAGATGGTGAACCAGGAAGGGTGATTCTATCCTTGACAAAGACTAGTTTGTGATATAAACTAGATTACATGAAGGACGCCTCTGTTTCCTATGGGCGGCGAGCTGCCGCCTACTGGTTTGCCGACGGGCTCCCGGAGATTCTGTCCGGGCTGGCGCTGGTCATCACGGCCGCAATGGCGTTCACGTGGAGGATCTATGCGCCAAAGTCTCCGGAAGAGTTCGACCGCCTGATCGTCCTTGCGGGGCTCATCCTCTACTTCCTGGTGGAGCGCAGGGTCCTCGATTTCCTGAAATCGCACGTCACGTATCCACGCACTGGCTATGTGCAGCCGCCGGAGGAATCGCAGTTGCGGGTCCAAACGCTCACGGTTCTTTCCTTGCGGCCCGACCCACCGGCTAAGGAAAACACGACGTTCTTTAAGTGGCGGGTTGTCGGGCTGATCTGGTGGGTCATCTGGGTGGCCATCGGGATCCCGGCGGGACGCTGGGTTATGCCTGTGCTAATGGCCGCGCTGGCTGTCACGCTGTATTTGGTGAACCGGAGATCGGAGCATCCCTACCGCTGGTGGTCCGCACTCATTCTGGGGCTTACGGGGCTAGTGTTCGTGTGGGTGGACGTCCCGGCGCCCCTGCAGCGGCCCCTGCCGTTGCTGCTGGCCGGCGGCTGGCTGCTGGCGCAGGGCGCGTGCACGCTGGTCCACTACCTGCGCGCGAATCCGTATCCACGGACCGCGGAAGGGGTGCGGGCGTGACCCAGCCAGCCCAGGAGATCGCGCAATTGGACCGTGTGATCCACGAGCCGGCCCGCTTGTCGATCATGCTAATCCTCGCAGGCGTCAACGAAGCGGATTTCCTCTACTTGCAGCGCGAGGGTGAATTCACGCAAGGGAACTTATCCGGCCACCTGGCCAAGCTGGAGGAGGCCGGCTACGTGGAAATCGAGAAGAAGTTCAAGGGTAAAGTGCCCTTGACCGTGTGCCGACTCACGGGCAAGGGCAAGGCGGCTCTTTCGGGGTACTCGCAGCGCATGATTGGGCTTCTGAAATCCGACGGCTCGCCTGGCTAGGCCCGCCGCCCGGATGTCAGATTAGCGTCCATGAAAGTCCGAAGCACGGCGTTGATCCGTGTTTGGTAACCCTTTTGTTTCCGTAGCCATTCGAGGAGGTCCGCATCCAAGCGGATGGTGATGGTTTGCTTTGGCGCCGGAATGACCACGCGCGCCTTCTTCCAAAACTCCGCATCCGTCGGCCGCGCCTCAGGGTCGCTCTCGATGGCGCGCCGGATTTGACGGTCGCTCAGAGAACGCAGGCGATTCCAATCGGTGCGCTCCTTAACTGAAGTTTTCCCAGTACGCTTCTCTTTCATGTCGTTCTGCCTTCCACGCCGAGATGATTCGGCGCTCAGTCCGGGACACATCGGTGAAGATCACCGTGATCTCAACGCCGTCTACGATGCCGACAGCATACTCGCGAACCTCGTCGTACTCAAAGCGATCGTCCACTCTTTCAAGCGTGGGGCCTTCGAAGATCTTCACGGCGTCCTCGAACGCGATACCGTGGCGGGCAATGTTGCCTCGATTCTTCTTCGGGTCCCAAGTGTAGCTCATGGCTCCATATTTACATTATGTATTTACGTCTGGCCGGTGCGCAAGAGGGTAGTGCTCCAACTGTGTGTGTCTATTGGCGACAGCCGCCATATCGCCTCAATCGGCTGCAAAAAGTGCTTTGTGTTCGTGGCGGCATCCGCAGCCATCACTGGGCGCCGCGCCGTCCTTTGCGCCCGATGGTGCGAACGGCCACTTACGGAGGAACCCTTCCGCTTTCTTCCGCGTCGCGGCCCTGCTGTTGTCCATCTGCCGGGAGACAAAGCGTTGAACAGCGTGCTTGCCGACAAGTATCGGGAAGAGGCGATCGAGGGAAGCTATGGCGTGGCCGATGGCCACGTTGCGGCATTCGGGAGTGGCGTAGGTCGCCCGCTCCACCTCCAGAATGTGCCTGGCGATCATGTCCGCCAGATAAGGCTTTGCCACTCCAATGGCGGCTGCGCCACGCATCGTATTGCCGGCGTCGATCATGTGCGGGCCGGAGATGGCGGACAGGTAGTCGTCGATGATCCGATCCACTCTGCGTTCCCCATCGACAGCCGCCAGATTCCCCAGGATCAGAATCGCGTTCCACCTCAATATGCTGTTCTCGTTCCGAAGGAAGCCCGCGAAGAAATCGAAGTGCGGGTAGATCAATTCCGGTGCGCGCCCGCTCAGATTGCGCAGGGCTTTGGCCGCACCGAACTTGACACGCGCGACATCGGAGGCGACTGCGGTGAGGAGTGCGTGCAGTAGTTTCGGTTCACGTTTCACCTGGCTTATCAGACGCGGGAAGTTCGCGCGGGGAGCGGTAAATCGGCGGATGAGAGCCCAATCCCGAGTTTCCGGCATAATTCACCTCTTGCGATTTATACACCCTGCGGAAGCGGCTGGCAAGGCCGGTCAGGTCCAAACCGCCAGCGGTCCGTCGGTCGTCGGGTTCTGTCGCCTATTCCGCCAGCGACTCCTCGCAGGATATACCACTCGACATGGGCGGAGCGACCTACTCGCGCGCCTGGGTCAAAACGTCTTCCTGCAGACGCGGCGAAATGTGGAATGGCAAGGAGCGAAGGGCCTCCAGTTTTGGCCGAATGGATGGAATCAGGCCAGCCTCTTTGGCCTTCCGCAGCAGGTCAAGTTCGCCGAGGTGGGCGAGGGCGACGATTGGGCTGGTGTTCGAGACGATCCGCAAATTAGAGCTCTTTCACCTGATCCACTTCCGCCCGCCACTCTTCCTCGGTCATGTCGACAAAGGGGATGCCCAGGGCGGACGCGTGTTGGATGAAGGCGATTCGCGGCATCCCTATTAATTCCGCCGCTTTGCCGCTGGAAATCTTACCCTGGCGGTACAGTTCGAGGATGATCAACTCCCGCGCGGTGTCCTTCAGCGGTCTGTCGAACATTTGCAGCAAACCGGCTAGTTCCGAATCCAGCGGGATGTTGATCGTCATCGTCCGTCTGTCGCCTATTCCGCCAGCGACTCCTCGCCGGTATCCTCGGGCAGGCCGCCGGCGTATTGCAGGCGGGTCTCTTCGTCGTAACCGGGGATGGTCTCCAGCACGGGCTCGGCCACGGGCTCTTCCACCACGTCCTCGCCGGCGATCTTCACCTGGCGGTAATACTCCATGCCGGTGCCCGCCGGGACCAACCGGCCCATGATCACGTTCTCCTTTAGGCCGCGCAAGTAGTCCACCTTGCCGTTGATGGCGGCTTCGGTGAGCACGCGCGTGGTCTCCTGGAAGCTGGCCGCGGAGATAAACGAATCCGTGGAAAGCGAAGCCTTGGTGATGCCCAGCAGGAAGGCCTTGCCTTGCGCCGGCCGCTGGCCCGCTTCCAGAACTTTCATGTTCTCGTCGCGGAACTTGAACCGGTCCACCACTTCTTCGGGCAGGAATTCGGTGTCGCCGATGTCTTCCACCTTCACCCAGCGCATCATCTGCCGGGAGATGACTTCGAGGTGCTTGTCGTTGATATTGACGCCCTGCAACCGGTAGACTTCCTGAATCTCGTTGACCAGGTACTTTTGCAGCTCCTTCT
>JBAWDI010000784.1:0-6551 GCA_049590695.1 Bryobacteraceae bacterium | reverse complement strand
TTCGCTGTCGAGCCGCGCGAGGCCTTGGCGCGTGAGCCGATAGAATTTGGCTTCACGGCCGGTCTCTGTCTCCTTCCAATCGGCGGTCATCAGTCCGCGATTTTCGAGCCGATGCAAGGCCGGGTAGAGCGAGCCTTGCGGCACCTGGACGACATCGCGCGAGACCTGCTGTAGGCGCTGTGCAATGGCGTACCCGTGAACCGGGCCAAGGGCGACGATTTTGAGAATGAGCAGGTCCAGGGTGCCCTGAGGGAGGTCGGATTTTGGCGGCATCGTGTACACCTCGATCTTCTATAGCTTAGCGCTGAACGTGTAGAAGCGCAAGGTGTCCGTACGAAGCATTTGCGGGGGCCGGCACCGGCGGTCTGAAGGTGGTGAAATTCCTGGGCGAACGCGCGGTATCATCAGAATCAGATGACTGCCCAAGCTGCCATCGATGAGATTGTGGACCGCATCGCCGTCAAGTTCTCGTCCGAGAGGATCGTTCTGTTCGGATCGCATGCGCGCGGCGATGCGCGGGAAGGCACCGACCTCGACCTCATGGTGCTGTTCCGCGAAGTGGACGATCCGCGCGAGCGCGCCGCAGAACTGTACGGCGCCCTGATCGGTTGCGAGTTGCCGACGGATATTGTGGTCTCGACAACGGCGCGATTCGAGCGATATAAGAACGTTGTGAATACGGTTTATTGGCCCGCCGCCCGCGAAGGCAGGGTTGTCTATGAGCGTACCGCCTGCGCTGAGAGAGTCGGGACCGAAGCGAGGCGCCTCCTGCCGGGCGAAGTGCTGATTTGATGCGGTGGTCAGGAGGCGTCCAGGCTCTCCGCCATCTCCAACAGCTTTCGGACGGTGTTCCAGTTCCTGCCGGTACAGGCCGTCTGCAGGGTCCTCTCGATGAATGTCCAGGGGACCTTTGGACGGGCTATGCCGTTGGGGTAATGGATATAGAGTTCGCGACCTACCATGCGCAGCTCTTCGGGTTCGGTTTCGATGCGCAATACCCGTTCGCGCGCGTCCGCCGGCGGTTCGCTGGCAAGGAATTGGACGAGCAGTCTGCTGGGGGCAACTTCGCGACGCGAGGCGAACGGGTTGGCCGCGATGACAGCCCGCAGGTCGGCCGCGGTGCGTAGGATGACGCCGGGGCGAAAGGCGAATCTGTGTTCGATCGCGTCCGCAATCCGCTTCGACAGACGGGTGAAATCGCGCGCGTCCGTGTGGAAAACGACATTGCCGCTCTGTACGTAGGTCCGGGCGTGACGCAGTCCCAGGGATTCGTACAGCTCGCGGAGTTCTTCCATCTTGATCTTGTTGTGGCCTCCCACGTTGACGCCGCGAAGGAGGGAAATGGCCGCGGGCATAGATCCCAGGATAGCCCAACTTGTGGGGCAGCTTTGCAAGCTGCGCGCCGGTTTGTTACCGGCGCAACTGGCGGGTTGCCAACCCGCCGCAGGATACAATCCTGCCCCACAGTCACATCTACTTCTCTGCTGGCCCGCGCAAATGCTGCGGCATGGTCGTCACCAAACCGTCGACTATCTTGACCGGCATCGAGATCAGCTTGACTTGAGCGGACTTCAAACCGGGGCGGCTGGCTGTGACTGTAATCGTGCCGGCTGAAAAAGTCGACCGGACGGAAACGCGGTTGATGCCGGCTTCGGTGTTCAGGTAGAGGTTGTTGGTCGAATCGATCTTGCCGCTATTGTATCCTCCGCGCCAGATGCCGGGGCCGGCGATGGTGAAGTCGACTTTGTCGTCGTCGGTGGGGCAGCGCTGGCCTTTGGCATCCAGGACTTCCACGTCGATCAGCGCCGCATCCTGCCCGTCGGCCTGTAAACCCTCCGGACCGGCTATAGGTGTGAGTTTGATCTGCGCCGGCGGGCCGGCGGTAGTCAGTTCCTCCTGCGCCACTGACTTGCCGTCGTTCCTTCCTATGGCTTTCAAGCTCCCGGGCGCGAATTCCACATCGGGAAATGCAAAGGTATATCCATTCGCCGGCTGTGAGTTCGCCCCGTGGGATTTGCCGTTCACGAACAACTCCACCGATTGCGTATTGGCAATAACGTAGACTGTCTTCACGGTCTTCGCCGGATAACTCCAATGACCCAGGATATGAATATCGGGCTGCTCGTTCTGCATGACACGGTAGGTGAAATAAATCTCCTTGGGCAGACGAACGGCATCCACTTTGCCGCTGACCCGGCAGACCTCGCTCGAATCCTGGCGTCCATCGGCGTCGGAATCGGAGAAATAAATGGAGGCATAACCCGACCACCTGGAGTGAGCCGGGTCGGTGTTGGAAATGCGGTTATCCCAATAAGCGCGATAGCGGGCGACCGCGGCCAAAGCGAAGCTCTCGGAGGTGTATTGCCACGTGTCGTTGGGTCCCTTCTTGAAACCGAAATACGGCGGCGAAAAATCGTCCCAGAAGCGGCGCGCGCCTTCATCTCGAAAGTCCTCGGTTTCAATGAGCGGCGCGCGATCGCGGCGCACGGCGCTGTATCCGCGGAACATGTCGGTGGGGCTGGAGAGCTGGTCGGTCCGCGGGTCCTGGCCAACCATGATGCCATAGAATTCGGCGATGGGGGTGATGGCGGTGTTTAGCTCGACGTTGTCGTTGCCGCGAGCGCCGATGACGCGGCCGCCATCGGGGTCCCATTGCTTGCGCAGGGCCACCATTTGCTGCATGTGCGCGACGGTGATCACGGTGTTGCCGGCTTCCCAGAAGAGGATGCTGGGATTGTTGCGGAAGTAGATCATGGAATCGCGCATGACTTCCACGCGCTGCTCCCATTGGCGCCCCACAGCGTCCCTTTCCTTGTCGCCTCCGGGACAGATTTGAATGATGCCAAAGCGGTCGAAGGAATCGGCATCGGCCGGCTGCGGCGCAATGTGCATCCAGCGCATGTAGTTGCCATGGCTGTCGCGGAGCAACTGGGCAGTGACATCGTGCACCCAATCCGGGTACGCCCCGCCCAAGCCCGCCCATTCGTTGCTGGAGCGCTGGGCGAATCCCTTCAGGTAGATGAATTTGTCATTGAGATACACGCCGCCCGTGCCGGCGCCGCCCCTAAATGCGGTCTTGCGAAACCCCGTAACCAACTTGTTGACGTCCACGGTCTTGCCGTCCACCGTGAGGATGGTGTAAACGTCGTATAGATAGGGGTCTTCCGGACACCAGAAGCGGGTATCCTTGAGCGCTCCAGCGGCCGTCAAGACGGTCTTTTCGCCGTCGACCATGTCAGTGGAGCTGCCGTCGAATCTGGCGCGAACCCGCCCGCTTTGATCGACAATCACGGCCGACAAATCCACCGTGGCGCGATCGCCCGACGCGTTCTTCACCTCCGATTCGACCGTGACATCGGCACTCTTTCCCGCAATGTTGAAGTTCGCGGCATGCACATAGACCCCCGTGCTTTCCAGGCCGTAGTAGAGAGGCAGCGTCTGATAGATCTTGCCGGTGACATACAGCCAGACATGCCGGTTGATGCCGCCGTGGTCGGGATTGAAGTCGTTAGCGTTCCACTCAAACGGGGTATTGCTGGAACGCTCCACGTAAGAAATGCGGTTGTCCACTTTGACGGCCAGGACGTTGTCTTCGTTCCCGAAGTGGACGGCGCCGGAGATGTCCAAGCCATAGGCCGTCACCCCGTTCTCGTAAAGCCCGACTGCCTTGCCATTCAGGAAAATGTCGCCGGCTTGCCGCATGCCCTCGAATTCCAGGAAGACTTTATCGCCGGCAAGTTTGGCCGGGAGCTTGAAATGTTTGCGGTACCAAACCAGCCCTTTGAACGTGCCCAGGTCTCCGCCGCTATGAGAAATGAACTTACGAAATGAATCGACGTCGTTGAAACTGTGCGGCAAGCTGACGGTGGTCCAGGCCGAGTCGTCGAAGCTGGGCGCCTCCGCGCCGGGCACGTCCTCGCGGATGAATTTCCAGTTCAAGTTGAAATTCATTTTGGCGCGCGGCGATTGTGGCGGCGCATAGGGCGCGGTTTGAGCCGAGGCTGAACCCGAAAGCCCCCAGAGAATCAATCCTGTGGCGGCCAAGCGGAGTGCGCGGCATACACGCGTTCGCTGTGATGCATTTGATGTGCTCAAGTCGAATCTCCTTGGACTACACTCACTGTAACGAATTCCGGACCCGCAGTGAGTGGAAACGACATAGCCAGTTCAATCGCTGGCAACCGCTCTCTAACGTTTGCGGCTCTCAACGCCGATCCGAGCCGCAAATGTTAGAGACCGGTGGGCACAGTTGGAGCCGCCGTATCGAGGAAGCCCATTGCGAAGGGAATTGGGATTGCGTAATCTATGAGTGCCGAGGGTCGCCACCTTTCAAACGAAAACCGGGCCCGGCTTTTGGCGGAAAGGCGGCTCGACCGATTCGAACTGGAATGATTACCAAACGATACGTATCGGACTACTTCCAG
Source organism: Bryobacteraceae bacterium (assembly GCA_049590695.1). Taxonomy (GTDB): domain Bacteria; phylum Acidobacteriota; class Terriglobia; order Bryobacterales; family Bryobacteraceae; genus Fen-178. Next base: position 2,127 of record JBAWDI010000784.1, on the reverse strand, counting down.
AGCCGGTATTGGGCTATACCGGCCGCGATGGCCTGTCTTGGCTGGGCGGCGGCTCAGTCCATCGCTCCCGACGAGATGCATGCGCGCACCGTTCCGTACGTCCCTCCACCGCCGGTCACCGTGCGCACCGAGGTCGATCTGGTGGAAGTTCCCGTGGTGGTCCGCGACGGGCAGCACCGCGCGGTTGCCGGCCTCACAAAGGACGACTTCGAGGTTTACGACGCCGGGAAGAAACAGACCATCACGGCCTTCTCGGTGCAACGTTTCACATCGCCGGTGGACGCCGGTGGCGGCGCGAAGGCTGCCGTCCTTCCGGCAGCGGCGGCCGACGTCGCGGGGCCGAAAGGCGAACCGCGGTCCCGCTTCGTGGCACTCTGTTTCGACGATCTGAACATTGACGCGGCCGCTTTGAAACAGGCCAAAGCCGCGGCGGAACGATTCGTCAAAACCGGCCTGGCGCCGGGCGACCACGTGGCGGTGGTCACTACGTCGCAGTCGCGGGACGTCGAGTTCATCGGGGATGTGCCGAGGCTGGTCGAGCGCATCGCCAAGGTGACCGCCAATCGGAGATCCTCCGAAGATATGGCGGCGCAGTGCCCCCGCATCCGGCCCTTCGAGGCATACCTGATCGTCAATCACATGGACAACCAGGTCCTGGAGGCGAAGGTGGCCGAATATCAAGCCTGTGGCGGACGCGTCCCGCACCCGCAAGAGCAGGTAGCCTCTATTGCCCAGGGGATCTGGCAGGACGCGCTCCTGAACTCGAGGAACACGCTGCGCGCGATTGAAGGCCTGGTGGGCGGCATGGCGAAGTTGCCGGGCGAGCGCACGATTCTGCTGACCTCCGCGGGATTCCTCACGGGCAACCTGGAGGCCGACGAAGATCTCCTGATGGCCAAAGCGCTGCATGCGGAAGTGGTGATCGACACTCTGGACGCACGGGGGCTTTACACCGTGTCGCCGGCAGGTGACGCTACCGACGATCCGCCGGTGGGCCGCACTCCGCGACGCGCGCAAATCGTGGAAGCGCAAACCGAAGGCCGCCAGGCAGAGGCGAAAGACGACGGAATGGCGGTCCTGGCCGCCGGCACGGGTGGCACGTTCTATCACAACAGCAACGATCTGGTGCGGGGCTTCCGGGAGTTGGGCATGGCGCCGGAAACCTTGTACGTGCTTGGCTTCGCGCCCTCCGGCGTGGCTGCCGACGGGCGTTTTCATAGCCTGAAAGTGCGGCTCGCCGCGGGCAAGCGGTATTCGCTGCAGGCCCGGCTGGGCTACACCGCATCATCGGCGAATGCCGCCGCGCCCGTCTCGCCACCCTCCAGACTGGACAATGAAGTGATGGCCTCGGATGCGATCGCGGATTTGCCTGCCGAATTCACCTGGGAGCAGAGGGCCGGGCCGCAGGGCATCACCATGGTCGCGCACCTGGATATCGCCCGCTTGCATTTCGAAGCCAGGCAGAATCGGCGCCAGCAGAAACTGACGTTGGTGGGGGTCCTGCTGGATGCCCGCGGGGGCGTCGTGACGGGCAAGCGAAGCGAACTGGATCTGAATTTCACGGAGGCGACTTTCGCGCAGTTGGCCAAGACCGGCCTGGTTGTCTCAATGACGCTCCAGGCGCCTCCGGGAAGTTACTCCGCGCGCGCAGTGGTCGAGGATGCCCTGGAAGGCAAGCTGACGGCGGCGGGCGGGGCCGTCGAGATCAAGTAGTGCAGCCTCAAGAAAAGGCTTCACCGTTCACTTCTTGCCTGCCATCAGCTCCCGCACTTTGGCCTGATCGGCGTCGGCTCCGGCTTTGTCGCCGGCGGCGCGGCGGGCGGCGCCACGGTTCACATAGGCGTTGAGGTAGGACGGATTCAGCCGGATGGCCTGGTCGAAATCCGCGATCGCCTGCGAGTACTGCTTGAGCCGGAAGTGCGCGTAACCACGGGCATTGTAAGCCAGCGAGAACGCAGGATCCCACTTGAGCGCCTCGGTGAGTGGTTCGATGGCCTCCTGGTAACGATCTTCCTGAAGGAGCTTGCGGCCGCGCGCGTGATACTCCGCGGCGCTGGCTGGAGGAGCTTTCGCCGGCGGTGCGGGCATCGGCACCAGCGCGGGTGCAACTGGTGGAACCCGTGGAGC
>JBAWDI010000783.1:0-4623 GCA_049590695.1 Bryobacteraceae bacterium | reverse complement strand
GGACGGGTTTGAAGCGCACGTGGTCGCCCATGCGCAGCAGTGGTGGCGGCGAAGCTTGGGGATCGAACAGGGGTAGCGGCGTGCGCCCGACGATCCGCCAGCCGCCGGGCGACGCCAGCGGGTAGATGCCGGCCTGGCTGCCGCCGATGGCCACGCTCCCGGCGGGCACTTGCTTCCGCGGCGCGGAAAGGCGCGGCGTGGCAAGCTCGGGTGGAAGGCCGCCCAGGTACGGAAAGCAGGTGGAGAAGCCCACGAAATAGACCAGGTAATCGGCCGCGGCGTGCAGCTCGACCACGCGCTCGGGCGACAGGCCGGCGTGGCGCGCCACGTCTTCCAGGTCGGGGCCGAATTCACCTCCGTAGCAGACCGGGATCTCGACCACGCGGGCGGGGCGAGCTTCGTCAACCGCGGTCTCCATGCTCTCGCGCGCCAGTGCGTCGAGCTCCGCGTGGCTGTGAAACCGCGGGTCGAAATCGATGAGGACCGACGCGAACGCGGGGTGCAGGTTCAGGACGGCGCGCTGGCCCTCCAGGGCGCGGGTGAGGCGCGCCACCTGGTGGTGCGCGTCGATCGAGATTTCATCGCCGAACGAAACCAACAGTGAGCGGTCGCTCGCCGGCTGAACGGTCACCCCACTTAATCCAGCTTAGCGGGCGCCAGCTTGGGCGACAGGATCTGAATAACCGCCAGTGCCGAGATGTAGGCCAAGCCCGCAACGATGAAGAGCGGCGCACAGTTGGGATGCGACTTCGCGACGTAGCCGGCAAGGAGTTGGAACCCCGCGCCGGCAATGGCCCCGGCCATGCCGCCGATTCCCGTCACGCTCGCAACCGCCGCCTTGGGGAACAGGTCGGAAGCCAGCGTGAACAGGTTGGCCGACCAACCCTGGTGCCCTGCCGCCGCCAGACCAACCAGCGCCACCACCACCCAAAGGCTCTTGGAGTAGGGCGCGTACAAGATCGGCAGGACCATCAGGGCGCAAATCAGCAGGGCGGTCTTGCGCGCGGCATTCAGACTCCTTCCGCCTGCGAGCATGGCGGAAGAGAGCAATCCGCCGCCGACGCTGCCCACGATGGAGATGACGTAAACCACGACGATGGGGGTCCGGTTGGTGCTGATGCTCGTGTGGAAGGTCTCCTGTAGGAAACGGGGCAGCCAGAAGAGGTAAAACCACCAGATGGGGTCGGTGAGCATCTTGGCCACGGAAAACGCCCAAGTCTCCTTCAACGGAAGCAGGCGGGCCCAGGGAACCTTCTCGGTCTTCTCCGGCGGATCGCTTTGGATAAAGGCCAACTCCTCCGCCGATACCCTGGGATGATCTTCGGGCTTGCGGTAAATCAGGAGCCAGAAGCAGAGCCAGACGAGACCCAACGCGCCCACCACCACGAAAGCGGCGCGCCACCCCACGGCGAACACCAGAGCCGGCACCACCATCGGAACGGCGATGTTGCCGACGTTGGCCCCGCTGTTGAATATCCCGAAGGCCAGGGCGCGTTCCTTTTTCGGAAACCACTCCGCCACCGTCTTGTTGCAGGCCGGGAAGTTGGCGGCTTCGCCGAGTCCGAGGAAGAACATCGCAAAGCAGAATGTCCAGACGCCCGTGGCCGCGCCGGGCGTCATGGCGGCCAGGCTCCAAAGCCCAATGGCCAGCGCGAAGCCCTTGCGCGTGCCCAAGCGGTCCGTGAGCCACCCCGCAGTCACCAACCCGATGGCATAGGCTATCTGGAAAGCCGTTGTCATGTAGCTGTACTGAACGCTGTCGAAATGAAAAATGCCTTCCAGGTATTTTTCCAGATAACCCAGCACGCCGCGATCCACGTAGGCGATCACGGTGGCGAAGAACAGCAGGGCGCAAATGATCCAGCGATAGTTCGAGGTGGCGGGCCGGGCGATGGCGCGTGTCATGAGATGTCGGCAGCCTTTGCGGAGAAATTTGTCCGATACCAAAACTACCACAAGATTATAGCGAGTGTTGCCGACCTTGTGGCGGGCGCGGTACAATCTTTTGTCACTTGGCCGAGCCGCCGGCCGGAACGGGAGATTATGAGTTTTCTTGAAGCCAGCGCGCCAGACTACCTGCCGCTCCCGCAAATGCGCCAGTTGCAGCTTGCGCGATTGCGCGCGGTGGTGGCGCGCGCTTATCAGAATGTGCAGCTCCACCGGACCCGCATGGACGAGCGCGGTCTCGGTCCGGAGTCCCTCTGCGACCCGGGCGACCTGGGACGGTTTCCCTTCACCACCAAGGCCGATCTGCGGGACACCTATCCCTTCGGCCTGTTCGCGAGCCCCATGAGCGAAGTGGTGCGGCTGCACGCTTCGAGCGGCACGACGGGGAAACCGATCGTGGTGGCGTACACGCGCGAAGACCTGGACGTATGGACCAACTCGATGGTCCGCGCCTTGGCGGCGTGCGGGTTGACGCACGGCGACGTGGTGCAGAACGCCTATGGGTACGGCCTGTTCACCGGCGGGCTGGGAGCGCATTACGGCGCGGAAGCGCTGGGGGCCACGGTGATTCCGATTTCGGGCGGCAATACCGACCGGCAGATCATGGTGATGCGCGATTTCAAGGTGACGGCCATCTGCTGCACGCCCAGCTATTTCCTTCACCTGGTGGAGCGCGCCGGGGAACTGGGCGTGGACATCCGCGACCTGCCCCTGCGCGCGGGCATTTTCGGCGCCGAGCCGTGGACCGATTCCATGCGCCGGCGCATCCAGGCCGAAGCCGGCATACAGGCTTTCGACATCTACGGGCTGTCGGAAATCGTGGGACCGGGAGTGGCCATCGAGTGCTCCTGCCAGGATGGCCTGCACATTTTCGAGGACCACTTCTACCCGGAGATCGTCGATCCGGAAAGCGGCGAGCCGCTGCCGGAGGGCGTGGAAGGCGAGTTGGTGCTGACCACGCTCAGCAAGCGGGCCATGCCCATGATCCGCTACCGCACGCGCGATATCACGCGCCTGATCGCGGCGCCCTGCGGTTGCGGCCGCACGCTGCGGCGGATGGAGCGCATTTCGCGCCGCAGCGACGATATGTTCATCATCCGGGGTGTGAACGTGTTCCCGTCCCAGATTGAAGCCGCGCTGCTGGCGGTGGAAGGCACGCTGCCGCACTATCAGATCATCCTCACGCGGCAGAAGGGGCTGGACGCGATCGAGGTCCAAGTGGAGATCACGCCGGAGTTCTTCAGCGACAAAGTGGGCGCCATGGAGGGCTTGCACGAGCGGCTGATGGATTCGCTGGACCACATCCTGGGGCTGCGCGTGGCCGTGCGCCTGGTGGAGCCCCACACCATTCAGCGCAGCGAAGGCAAAGCTAAAAGAGTGATCGACCGGAGGGAATTATGAAAATCCATCAGCTCTCCCTGTTCCTCGAAAACAGTCCGGGCAAGGCCGTGGAACCCTGCCGACTGCTGGCCCGCGAGGGGGTCAACATCCGCACGCTGACGATCGCGGATACGCAGCAGTTCGGAATCCTGCGGCTGATTGTTTCCGATTGGGAAAAGGGCCGGGAACTGCTGCAGCAGGCCGGGTATGTGGTCAACGTGACCGAGGTGGTGGCGGTGGAAGTGGACGACCGCCCCGGCGGCCTGGCCGGCTTGCTGGAAACGCTCGAGCCGAGCGGCGTGAATATCGAGTATATGTACGCCTTCACGTTCGGGCGGGAAGAGCGGGCGGTCATGGTCTTCCGGTTCGACCGTCCGGATGTGGCCATCGAGCATCTGCGCGCGGCCGGCGTCAACGTGCTGCCGGACGTCGGACTGTGAGCGTCTCGCGGGTGATCGCGGAGCAGATGGAACATGCTTCGTGGATCCGCCGCATGTTCGAGATCGGCATCCAGCTTCGCCGGGAGCGCGGCGCGGAGAACGTTTTCGACTTCACGCTGGGCAATCCCGACGTAGAGCCGCCCGAGGCGGTGATGGCGGCATTGCGCCGCGTGGTGGCGGAAAACCGCCCGCGCAGCCACGGCTACATGCCCAACGCCGGCTTCCCCGAGGTCCGCGCGGCCATCGCCCAACGGCTGGCGGAGCGCACCGGAGTGCCCTTCACCTGCGAAAACGTGATCATGACGGTGGGCGCCGCCGGGGCCATCAACACGGTGCTCAAGTCGATCCTCGATCCGGGCGACGAAGTCATTGTCCTGAACCCCTACTTTCCCGAGTACCGCTTCTATATCGAGAATCACGGCGGCCGCGTGGTCACCGTGGAAACCGGCGAGAGCTTCCAGCCCGACATCCCGCGCATCGCCGCCGCGCTGACGCCGCGCACCAAGGCGCTCATTCTGAATTCCCCGAATAACCCGACTGGCGCGGTTTACGGCGCGGAGGTGCTGCGCGAGCTGAACGCGATCATCCGCGAGCCGGTGCTGGTAATCAGCGACGAGCCTTACCGCCCGCTGATCTTCGACGGCGCCGAGCCGCCCGAGACGCTGAGCATCGTCAACCGCGCGGTGCTGGCGTGGTCGTGGTCGAAGGCCATGGCGGTGGCGGGCGAGCGCATCGGCTATCTGGCCATTCCGCCGCACTTGCCGGAAGCCGCGGCGCTGGTCAATGCCTGTACGTTCGCCAACCGCATCCTCGGCTATATCAATGCGCCGGCGATCTGGCAATGGGTGGTGGCCGA
>JBAWDI010000782.1:0-2885 GCA_049590695.1 Bryobacteraceae bacterium | reverse complement strand
CGGGGAAAACGGCTGTTGGGGAGCGGAGAGGCGAAGCGTTCAGCGCTCCCGGTTGCGATGTTCAGTGCCGGGCATGCCGGTGGTGGGCAAGGCTGGGAATCGGATCACTTGGAACCATTTTTTTGTGGGCAAGCTACAGCATGCCCCACCACGTAGCGCTTCACAAACTCTGAGAATGCCCGGTCGAGGGCTTGGCGCGCGCGCTCCGAGCGGCCCACCTTCTTCTCTTCAATTTGCAGGACCGGCAGCAGGTTGCGCGTGGTGGAAGTGATAAAGACCTCGTCCGCGGATTCCAGGTCCGCCGGCATCAGGGTCCTTTCGCCAATCGCAATTCCCGGCAGGTGGATCTCGCCGAGCAGCACCTCGCGGGTGATTCCCGGCAGGCAGCCGGAGCTGAGCGGCGGCGTCCACACCTGGCTGCCGTTGGCGATAAAGATGTTGGCCGAAGTGCACTCGGCCGCTTCGCCGCGCTCGTTGAGGAGAATCGCTTCGTCGAAGCCTAGGGCTTGCGCCGATTCGAGCCAAGTCAGGTTCATGGCCCAGGAGAGGATCTTGGTGCCGACAAATGGACATGCGGCGTGGCGGGCGTCCCGGACGTACGCCAGCTTGACGCCATCGCCCCAGTCTTTCGAATCGGCGGTGAGCGCGATCAGGTCGCTCGCGCGGCCCACCGAGGGGTCCGCCCACATACCCGGGCCGTTGCGGACAATCGCCAGCCGGAGGGTGGCGTTGTGCGCCTGGTTGGCCTCCACCAGTTTGAGCAGTTGCCGTTGCACCTCGCCGGCATCCTCGGGAATGGAGATGTGGAATGCCGCGGCGTCCCGCCGGATTCGCGCCCAATGGCGCTCGAAGGCGAACAGGACGCCATCGGCCACGCGCAAGGTGCTGAAGACGCCCCACCCGGAAAGCAGGCCGGCCTGGCCCGGAGAGAGCGCCGGATCGGAAACTTCGCGGATGGCGCCGTTGTGAAGGATGTGACGATGAAGCACGTGCCTATTTTAGCGCGCTGAAGATTACTTCCAGTTGGGGAAGGGCTCGGTCTTGGCCTGGCGGCAAGCGCCGATCAGCTCGGGCAGCCGCTTGCGCCGATCGAAGAGGCGCTCCAGAAGCTGCTCGAGGGCGTCTTCTTCACCCTCCACCCAATCCGGGGGAATCCGCTTCCAGGCCTGGTCGATCACTTCCTCGGGGAAGTCCATGACCAGCTTCAGCCACGGCTGAAAGTCCTCCAGGGAGCGCACCGCCTCGTAGACCAGGCGGCGGGCGTAAACACCTTGCAGGGGCGAATCGGGGAAATCCCAGTTGGGCCCGTTGAAGGTGTAACCGTGGTCGATCATGCGGGCCACAAAACCGGGACGCGCCGGCCCGGCGGGCGCCCCGGATTCTCCGCGCCGCACCAGCGCGCGATAGAACACCGACTGGCGGCCATCGGCGTTCCCGGTCCACTTGTCGAACACCAGGATGGCGCGGAAATCCTCCAGGTTCACCACCTGGGGCAGAAGCGCATCGGGGAGGAAATCGTAAACCGCCGTGCGGCCGGGGTCGCCGGGGTAGCGGGAGCCGAAGTGCCACCCGGGCTCGATGGCGATGCGCTCGGTGCCGAGATGCAGGTGGACTTCCGGGTTGGCGGCCAGGAACGCGGCGTCCACCTGGATCAGGGCCGTCTCGGGAGTGGCAATCTTCAGGTAGTCCAGCAGCGTCGCGGAGAGCCGCTCATTCACCAGGATGCGGCGATGCTGGGGATTATTGCGAAACTTGACGACGTACCAATTGCCGTCCTCCGCCTCCAGCAGATGAGACTGGGCGCCTCCTCGCATTTTTCGTACATGCCGGACGGCCGTAAGCGGCATTGGGAAAAAAGAGCGGTAACCTAGAGTTGTATCACACGGAGGAATCCATCACAGATGTCCGAACCAGAAACATCCACCGGCAACACCTCCGATAGCGGAACCAAGCCAGGCGGGGCGCACAGCCAGGACGAAGTGGCGGTGGAGCTCATGAAGTTCATCGCGGTGACGACGGGATACGGAAAGGCCCCGCAGTCTTCGGCGGGCTTTTCGGGAAAACCCGTGGCTCGCTCGGCGGAAGAGCACGCCGAAGCGCTGCTGGAGCTGTTCGAGCGCTGCCGGCGCGTGGTCAAGAAAGAGAGTTAAGCACAGCCACCCTCCGGGCCGCCGCACTCAGCGCTTCCGGGCGCCTTTTTTCGCGGGCTTCTTCTTCGGGGAAGCCTTCTTGGCGGGCTTGGCAACGGCCTTCTTCGCCGCTTTCTTCGGCGGCGCCTTTTTGGCGGCTTTCTTCGGCGGCGCCTTCTTGACGGCTTTCTTGACGGGGGCTTTCTTGACGGCCTTCTTGGCCACCGCCTTCTTCGGGGCGGATGCCTTCTTCACCGGCTTTTTAGGCACAACCGTGGCGTCCGGGGGAGCCGGCGTAGGTGGAGGCACGGGCGTGGCAAGCGGCGCCGGCTCAGGCACGGAAGCGAGGATCATCACGTCGATCTCTTCTTCCTCCTCTTCGTCTTCGTCGTCGTAATCGTCGAGCTGGGAATCCAGTTCCGAGTCCTCGTCGTCTTCGTAGTCGGGGAAGTCTTCCATCTCTTCTTCGTCTTTGGGAGCGGATTTTCGGCTATCAAACATGAAACAAGCCTCCTGTACCAAGGCACAATCACCCATAGAATACCCTTTTTTCACGGTGAGGCAATAGCGAAAAAGTGCGATTCGCGGAAAATTCGGCGCGGATTATCTGGAGGCGGTGCGGGTGAGGATCGGCGGGCTCTTATGCACCGGCTGCGCCGGAGCGGTGTGCTTCGCCGCCACAGACGCCTTGGCCGAGGTGCGGTGGACCGGGGTGCGGCGATGGGGCGTGGTCCGCGCGACGGTGGTCCGCCGGAC
>JBAWDI010000781.1:0-6007 GCA_049590695.1 Bryobacteraceae bacterium | reverse complement strand
CCTCCACGGTGCTCTGGATAAGGCGCGCCATTTGCGCCGCACACCACCAGCTACTTGCTTCCCAGTCCCACGAAGAACACGCCCAGAAGGATCAGCGCCAGCCCTGCGAACTTCTGGCGGGTAAACGCCTCTTGGAAGAAGAGGCGCGCCCAAACGAGCGTCCAGATGTACCCCAGCGACACCATGGGGTAGAGCACCGAAAGCTCGCCATGGCGGATGCCCAAGACGAAAAAATACCAGGACACCAGGTACACCGCCACTCCCGCCGCCAGCTTGAAATTCAGGATGTGCCAGAAGCCTTTGCGCAGCTCACCCGCGCCCAGCTTCAGCAGCACCGCTCCGAACGAGCCGATGATCGAGGCCAGCAGCATCAGCAGCATGGAGCTGAGGGGCGTTCCGCTCACTTCTTGCCTCCTCGCCCCAATACCGATACGCCGATCACGATAATGGCGATCCCGGTCAGCTTGTAGGGGTCCGGCCGGTCGTGCAGGAGGACGAGCGAGAGCACCGTGACCCAGACGTAAGTCAGGGCGATGACCGGGTAGAGGAGGGAAAGCTCGCCGTCCTTGAGCGCCAGCACCAGCAGCACCGTGCTCAGGCCGTAGAGCACCAGGCCGCTCAACAACGGCAGGTTGGTGGCCATTCCCATCAACCCGGGGTGCGCCAGGCGGTTGGCGCCCAGCTTCATGAAGATCTGCGCGGCCGCGCCCAGCACGGTACAGCCGAATACCAGCAGCATCGACCGCCGCGCCGCGGCATCGGTCTCTTGGGGGTTGGCGGCGGTGGGGTTCAATCTTCAACAGGATAACAGGGTTTTCGGTAGAATAAGTATTTGTGGATCAAGATAACGTGATCGTCGCGAATGATCGGCGCGAGGACGCCCGCGCATCCCACCGGCCCGAGCCCCAACGCGGCTTCATCGCGGAGTGGACCGTCACTATCATTCTCCTGCTGTTCGGCACCACCACCCTGGTGCAGGCGTTCGTGATTCCCACCGGCTCCATGGAGGACACGCTGCTCATCGGCGACCACCTGCTGGTGGACAAGCTCTCCTACGCTCCCTCCGGCCTTGTCTCCAGGCACATCCTGCCCTACGACGACGTTCAGCGCGGCGATATCATCGTTTTCCGCTATCCCGTGGATATCCAGCAGACCTTCGTGAAGCGCGCCATCGGCATCCCCGGAGACCACATCCGCCTGGTCAACAAGCAACTCATCCTCAACGGCAAGACGGTCTTCGAGCCATACGTCTATCACAAGACCGGGTACATCGACTCGTATCGCGACAACTTCCCCAGCGACCCCAACGTGCACGTGGTCGATTCCGCCCTCGACATGCTTCAGAATCACGTGCAGAATGGCGACGTGGTGGTGCCCGCGGACTCCATTTTCGCCATGGGCGATAACCGCGATTCATCCCTGGACAGCCGCTACTGGGGCTTCGTGCCGCGCGATAACATCATGGGCAAGCCGCTCATCATCTACTGGTCGTACGACGCGCCCACCGAAGATCTCGCCAACCCCTCCATCGGCATCGGCCACATCATCGACCTGGTTGAGCACTTCCCCACCAAGACCCGGTGGCGCCGGACCTTCCGGCTGATCCACGGCTATCCCCTCAAGTAAATGAACCCTCATTATTACGGTCTGATTCTCGCCGGCGGACGCGGAACGCGTTTCTGGCCGCGGAGCCGCAGGCGCTCCGCCAAGCAGGTGCTGGATGTGGCCGGAGAGCGTTCCTTGATCCAGGCCACGGTGGCCAGGCTGGCGCCGGTGATTCCTCCGCGGCGCATGTGGATTCTGACCAACGAGTACCTGCGCCGCACCATCATCCGGCAGCTCCCCGAAGTTCCGCAGAATCAGGTTCTGGCCGAGCCGGTGCAGCGCAACACCGCGCCCGCCATCGGGTTGGCGGCGCACATCCTCCGCTCGCTGGATCCGGATGCCGTGATGGGCGTCTTCCCTTCCGACCACGTAGTGGGGAAGCCGGCCGCGTACCGCGCCGTGCTTCGGGCCGCGCTGAAAGCCGCCGCGGCCGGCAACCTGATGGTGGTGGGCATCCAGCCGCGCTGGCCCGAAACCGGCTACGGCTACATCGAATTCCCGCGCGGAACCAAGCCCGGCGCCGCCCAGGCGCTCCCGGTGCGCCGTTTCCATGAGAAGCCCGAGCTGGCCAACGCCAAACGCTATGTGGCCGCCGGCAACTTCTACTGGAACTCCGGCATGTTCTTCTGGCGCGCCGACGTCCTGCTCGACCAACTCCGCCGCCATCTGCCCAGGACCGCATCCGTGCTGGCTTCCCTGCCCCGCTTCGGATCGCGCCGCTTCGCAGCCGCCCTGAAGCGGGCCTTTCCGCTCTGCGAGAATATCTCGATCGATTACGCCGTGATCGAGAAGGCGGGGCCCAGCGGGCACCCCGTCAGCGGCATCGCCGCCGGCGATTTTGGCTGGAACGACGTAGGAAGCTGGAACGCGGTCTACGAGCTGCTGCCGCGGGACGCCTGCGGCAACGTCTCCGCCCCCAGCTCCATCTGCCTGGATGCGCACGACAATTTCGTGGATGCCCGTGGAAAATTGGTGGCGCTCCTGGGGGTGCGGGATCTGATCGTGGTGGACACGCCGGACGCCCTGCTGGTGGCCGCGCGCGACCGGGCGCAGGAAGTGGGCGAAGTGGTCAAGGTGCTGGAGAAACGCGAGCGGCACGATTTGCTGTAGCGGCGCTACGCCGGCATGGGAACCGCGCTGGACTTGACCACAGTCGGGGCACAGAAAGTAATCGAGCAGACACTCCCGGGCAATGCCACATTGTGGGGCAGGATTGTATCCTGCGCGCCGGTTTCCAACCGGCGCCGGCGGCCTGTGTACGCGCGGTTCCGGGCGGGTTACCAACCCGCCGCAGGTTAAAAACCCGCCCCACAACTTCCGTAGGATTCCCGTCCCTGGGAAGACTAAGTGGCATTGCATAGCCCAGTCGCAGCGCCGCTACTTCTGGCCGTTCTTGGGAACGCTGCGGAAGGTGAGGGTTTCGATGGACCAGAGCGCGGGAACCGGGCGGGGGGTGGCGCCGCGGGTCATGGAGTTGGCGCTCGAAAGCAGATCGGAGAGCGGGTCGGATGCGGCGCGGGTTCCCGCTTCGGTGCGCACGCCCTCGAAGTTGAAGACCTCGGGATTGTCGATGGCGTTGTCGCTGGTCAGCAGGAAATAAGTGTCCACGCCGAAGGGCGAGCCGATTGCGAAATCGGCTTCGGGCGAAACACCCGAGAGCGGTATGAGCGGTTGGAAATCGGGTTTGTCGCCAACCTGGGCATAGGGGAGGCGGTTGCCTTCGTTTCCGCGGCCGGGCGGAGGAAAGAGGCGCGTGCCAGTGCCGAAGTGGTCGATGACAAAGACGTATACCCAGCGCGGCGCGAGCGAGCCGCGAGCGGCCAGGGCCGAGGGGTCGGCGCGGAGGTAGAGCTTATACTGCTCGCCCTCTTGGAAGTCGCCGGAATCCTCGACTTCACCGAGCGCGCCCTCCGCCACCTGGCGGAATGCCAGATGGTAGGGAAAGGTATCCTGGGAGGGCGGCGATTGCAAGGTGAGCCAGGCGCGGATGCGCGCCAGAAGCAGCGCCATCCTGGTAAGCTCGGCGCCGGCCGCCCGGACGCCTTCGGGGCCTGGCCGCAGCTTCACCCAATCGCTGCGAATGGGGAGCGGCAAATATCCCGCGGCGCGTTTGATCTGGCCGGCGGCATCGCGCACACTGGCCTCGGTGGAATCGGGAAGCAACCAGGCATACGCTGGGCCGCCATCGGCGATCTTTCCCCAGAACCAATACTGCGCGCCGGCGGGAGCGGTCGAGATCTCAACCGCCGAATGATCGGCATCGCCCAACGGAACGGCCGGCAGCAGGCTGGCGGTGGGAGGCAAGCGCACCAGCAGGCGCGCTTGAGGTGGGAGCAGGCGTTTGATATCGGCGGCCGTGGGCTCGGCTCCCAGAATGACGGGCCTGGTGGCGGGATTGGTTTCGAGAATCCAGGCCGACCCGTTCCAACTGACCACGTGAGTGGGCGCGCCGGCGGTGGGGTCGTCGAGCCAGTCGATGGCAGGGTCGCCGCGCAGTTTTCCGAACTCCGCGGCGGCATGCTCCACGGCGGCCGCAGGCGCCGGTTTGGGAATCGAAACGCGCAGGCCGGCTCTGGCGGGGACCACCCAACGATACAGCGCCAGCACCTCCCCCGCCTTGACGCTGCCCGGGCCGACCACGCGGGCGATGGAACCGTTGAGGCCCTCGGACGTTGCGATTTCGACGGTCACCGCAGGCTGGCTGACGGTCTTGAGGCGGCACCGGGGGAAGAGACCGATGGCGGTACCGCCGCGCAGATGGATGTCGGCGCCTTTGACCGAATCGACCACCACGGTGAGACCGCCGCCGGCGCCCGGAGGCTGGCCCAGGATCGTTTGCGAGAATCGCGACGGGCCGCCCATGACCGGCTGTTGGACGGCGCCGTTCGCGCCCAGGGCAGCCACGGTGCGGGCGAAAATGCGGTCCATCGGTTCGGAGGTAAACCGCAGCGAATGGGCCAACGCCCAGGTGAACGCGCCGTGCGCGCCGTCTTCGGTCTGGACCTCGCGGGCTTCCTGGTTGGGCTGGGCGGCGGCCAGCGTGAGCACGCCCAGCCTTTCGGGATCGATGGGCTGGTGGGTAGCGGGATCGCGGTCGGCGGGATCGTTGGCCACGGGCTCATGGAGCGTCACGCCGGGAGTGCCGGCGCGTGTGCCACTGTTGGTGCGCGCTTTGCCGCCCGAGTTCCAAGCGCCGCGGGCCAGCGAGCCGCTGTGGCAGCTATCGGCGATCATGGTGACCATGACGCCCTTGCGCGCGGCCTTGAACAGGATACGCGAGATTTCCTTGTCGCGAATGTCGGGGACGTTGCGCCAGTTGTCGGCGGGCACCAGGGTCTGATCCTCCTGCTGCTGTTCGGTGCTGGCGCGGTTCTTGACGTGGTTGCCGTGGCCGGAATAGTAGAAGAGGCGCAGGTCGCCGGGCTGGGCGTCGTCGACCAGGTTCTTTTGCAAGGCCGCGAGGATGGCGTCGGCGGTGGCGTCCTGGTCGGTGAGGACCACGAAATCCTGGAAGCCGAGGCTTTCCAGGACCGCTTTCATGAGGCGGACATCGTTGACGGCGCCATCCAGGTCGTCGAATCGCCAGTACCGGGCGTCGCCCTCGACGGCGGGGCGCTTGACGGTCGCCGGCTTCAAATCACGCAACAGTTGGGCCTGTGTATCGGCGTCGGGATTGTAATTATCGATGCCCACCAGGATGGCGCGGCGCGACTCGCCGTCGAGAGCCGACCCGAGGGCCGCCAGGGCAAGTACTAGAAACGCGACGCGGCCCACATCCGTATGGAGTGAAAGGAACACCAATGGTATGATAGCCCATACGTCGGGAGGACGTAAGCCATGAAGACGAATCGAAGGGGATTCCTGATGGGAACTCCGCTTGTGGCATTCGCACTGGCGCAGTTCGACGAAGAGGCCTTTTCGCAAACTTCCAATGCCGGCGCGCCGCCGGATGTGGTGGATTTCTGGGTCCGGGACATGGGGGTTCCAGCCCACATGGTGCTCGGCGGAGAAACCACCAGGGGGCGGCGCCCTGCGGCAGGACCAGAAACCTCTAACCTGGCACGCGAGCCGCTATTCCTGCTCTACGATCCGGATGAGGGCGCGTTGATTCCCGCGGACCAGATACCGAGCGCGAAGATGCATCCGTTCACCGACGCCAAGATGGATTTTCAATTGGTGCGGATGCGGCTCAATCCCTCTGACCACCAGCAATTCGAGAACTACACCTCCGGCGGGATCTATCTGGACTTCCAGCAGGGGCAACCGCAATCGATTTTCGGCGAAATGGTCTCGCTGGCGACCACCAGTTTCAGCGCCATCTTTCCGGGGGCCAAGACCGCGGCGAAGAGCGGATCAAAGAGCGCCGGCAAAAGCGGTTCCAGTAGTACGAGCAGTGCAGCTT
>JBAWDI010000780.1:0-2251 GCA_049590695.1 Bryobacteraceae bacterium | reverse complement strand
GCGACATAGGCGTCGAACTGCAACTGGGAGATCTCGGCCTTCTCCACCAGCGGCTTCATGCGGGCGAGGTCGGCCTGCGCGCGGTCGCTGCTGGCCTGTTTGGTGCGCACGTTGGCTTCGGCATAGGCCAGATCAGCCCCGGAAGACTGTTGTTGAGCGAGGCGCGCGCGCGCGAGTTCGGCCTGCGCGTCGGCGAGTTGCGCGGAGGCATTGGATTCGCCGGACTCCGTGGTTTCATTGGTCCATGGCACCACCACGCGCGCGGAATTCAACTGACTTTCGGCCTGCATGAGCGCAGCCTTGGCCATATCCACGCGGGCCTGGAAATCCCGCGGATCGATGCGCACCAGCACCTGGCCGGTCTTCACGGGCTGGTTGTCGTTTACCAGCACGTCCAACACGTTGCCGGCGATCTTGGGGGCAATGGCGGTGATGTGGCCATCCACCTGGGCGTCGTCGGAAGATACCTGATAGCGAAAATGCAGGTAGCCCCAGAGGGCCGCGGCGGCAATCGCCAGCAGCACCACGAACAAGGCGAACTTGACCCGCCAGCCCTTGCGCGGCGCGGGCACCGAATCGGGCGCGAGTTCCGGTTGGGGCAAATCTTCTAGCGCTTTTGGCATGTGGTCCTTACCCTTCTATTATTTCCATATTCCAACAGAGCCGGCATGTCACTCCACGGCATCTCACTCCACCACCAGGGGAGCGCGCGCCGGTTTCATCTTCTTCATGAGGAACATCAGCGGGACGATCAACAGAAACAGCATGGCCATCACCCAGAACGCATCGGCAAACGCCAGCATATTCGATTGCCTCAGCATGATTCCGTAGAGCAGACCCGGGGCTTGCGCGGCGGCGTCGGGGAGAGTGGCGCCATGCGCGTGCAGCAGTTGGGTGGCGCCGGCCAGGGAGTTGCGGTAGGCGGAGTCGTAGGGCGTCAGGTGCGAAACCAGCACCTGCTGGTGAAACTGCGCGCGCCGCGCCAGCAGGGTGGTGACGGTGGCGATGCCGGCGCTGCCACCCACGTTGCGCGCCAGGTTGAACAAGCCCGTGGCATAGCTGGTCCGCTCCTTGGGGATAAACGCGAATGCCACCACGCTGATCGGCACAAACAGAAACGCCAGGCCGAAGCTCTGCAGGATGCGGCTCCACAAAGCTGTGCGGTAGTCGATTTCCAGGTTAAACCCGGCCATGACGAACAGGCCCAGCACGGAGGAGAGGACCCCGAACACCACCAGCCAGCGCGCCTGGAAACGCCGCAGCAGAAGACCCACAATGGGCAGGCAGACGACCACTATGACGCCGCCCGGTGAAAGCACCAGCCCGCTGAGCAGGGCGGTATACCCGAGCAGGGTCTGCAAAAATAGCGGCAGCAGGGCGGTGCTGCCGTACAGCACGAATCCCAGCACCAGCATCGAGACCGTGGAGAGCATGAAGTTGCGCTCTTTGAGTATGCGGAAGTCGATCACGGGATGTTCCTGCCGCAGCTCCCAAACCACCACCGCAATCAGACTGACGGCCATAATGGCGGCAAACGTCACGATGAAGTGGGATGCAAACCAATCCTCGCGCTGGCCTTCATCGAGCACCACCTCGAGCGAACCGAGCCCCGTGGCCAGCAGCCCTAGGCCCATGTAGTCGATCTTGAGGCCGTCGCGGAAGCTCCGGCGCACCAGGTATGACGGGTCGAAAACCAGCGCCGCGGTGAGCAACAGGGCCACCATCCCGATGGGGATGTTGATGAAGAAGATCCAGCGCCAACTGTAGTTGTCCGTGATCCAACCGCCCAGGGTGGGGCCGATGACCGGCGCCACCACCACTCCCATGCCGAAGATCGCCATGGCCATGCCCTGCTTTTCGCGCGGGAAGCTCTCCACCAGGATGGCCTGGGAGACGGGTTGCAGCGCGCCGCCGCCCAGCCCCTGCAAGACGCGGAAGAAGATCAACATGCCGAGCGAGGGCGCCAGGCCGCACAGGAAAGAGCTAAAGGTGAACAGCGCCACACAGATCATGAAGAACCGTTTGCGCCCGAACAGCATGGAAAACCAGCCGCCCATGGGCAGAATGATGGCGTTCGAGACCAGATACGAGGTCAGCACCCAGGTGGATTCGTCGATGCCCGCCGAAAGATTGCCGGCGATATTGGGCAGGGACACGTTGACGACCGTGGTATCGAGCACCTCCATGAAGGTCGCCAGCATGACGGTCATGGCGACGATCCAGGGGTTGATTGGTAGGGCATCCTTTAGGT
>JBAWDI010000779.1:0-9527 GCA_049590695.1 Bryobacteraceae bacterium | reverse complement strand
ACCCATCCGAAGATCGCCGACGTATACGTGGTCGGGTTGCCCGACGCCAGGCTGGGCGAGACCGTACTGGCCTGGATCAAGCTCAAGAAGGGCGAGCAGGCCACGGCCGAGGAGATCCGCGATTTCTGCCGCGGCACGATCGCGTACTTCAAAGTTCCGCAGTACGTCCGTTTCGTGGATACGTTCCCCATGACGGTGAGCAAGAAGGTGCAGAAGTTCCTGATCCGCGAGCAGGAGATCAAGGAGCGCGGCCTGGAAGAAGTGGCGCGCCAGGCCACGGCATAGGATAGAGAGAACTGACTCTATGACCATCGCTGCTGGAATCGAGTTGCCCGAGGCCGCGATTGCCGACATTTGCCGGCGTCACCAAGTCAAGGAATTATCCCTGTTCGGTTCGGCGTCGCGCGGCGAGATGCGGCCGGACAGCGATCTCGACCTCCTGGTCGATTTCCTGCCGGGCGCACGCCCTGGACTGCTGGGCGTTTCAGCGATGATGCGGGAACTCACGGCGTTGCTCGGCCGCCGGGTCGATCTCGCGGTCAAGCCGGCACTGAAGCCGCTGATCCGGCCCGGCGTGCTGGCCGAAGCCCGGCTGATCTATGCGGCGTGATCCGGCACAGCCGGAACCAGACGGGAGGTGTCGGATTGGTAGCGCCGGCGGTCGGTTTTTGCCGCCGGTGGGTTGAGGCCTGTCCGAAGAACACCGGCGACAAGGGGGTGCCCTCTGGGCCCGGCGCTACTGCCCCAGATTTTCGTACCACTTCAAATTCGCCCCCGCGGTGTCGATGCATACGATGTCGGGCCGGCCGTCGCCGTTCAGGTCGGCCACGGCGCAAGCGGCGGCGCCCATCCCTCCCTCGTCCAGAACGTGCTTCGACCACCGCGTGCCGGCGGTATCCTCGGCGTAATAGATGTAGACGCTGTGCCCCTGGCCGCGATATCCGGCGATCACTTCATCGCGACCGTCGGCATTCAGGTCGGCGGTCTGGATGGTGTGGCCGTCCACCAGCGAACTGTCGATCACCACACGCCGCCAGGCAGCGCCATGGCGGCGGTAGACGGCCACCTGGTTGCCGTGCCAGGGCTCTATGGCCGCCAGGTACCGCTGCTTGCCCAGCTTCCCGACGGCGATGTCGCTGGAGCCGGATTTCGGCCACGGCGCAGGGTCTCCGTGGGCGATTTCGGTGCGGGTCCACTGGCCGTCCTTCCCCAGCTTGAACAGATGAATGCCTTCGAAACCGGCGGTCAGGATCTCATCGCGCCCATCGCCGTCCCAGTCGATAATGTAAATGCCGTGCACCAGGCCGCTGTTTTGCGGGGTGATGGGCTGGCGCTTCCACTCGCCCGGGCGGTAGAACACCAGCGGCGCGTAGCCGCGGTAATCGGGAGGCTCGGCATCGGCCGCGGCCAAGGCCGCGTTGATCACCACGCGTTTGCCGCTGCCATCGATATCGGCCGTGCGCAGGCGGTGCGACGCGGGAATGCGGTCGATCTCGGTCGAAGTCCAGAGATCCCGCGGGTCGCCATTATGACGCAACACGGAAACGATGCCCGCACTTTTCTTCGGCTGATTGGAGAACTCGGAGGCCAGCACGATTTCGGGTATGCCTTCGGAATCGGCGCCAACCACAGTGCAATTGATCATGCCCGCCTGCTTCACGGCGATGACGTGGCGTTCCCAAGTAGGGTTCTCGTACCACACCAGTTCGGGCAGGCCGCTGGCGAGAGCGATCAGGTCGGGCCGGCCGTCGTGGTTGAGATCCGCCACCACCACTTGGTATCCACCGGTCAGACCGGTGGCGATGGTGTGCTCCGCAAAGCGGGCCGGCGGCGCGGCAACCAGCGGCAGTGCCAAGAAGAGAAATATTGTGCGGGTCATTGAACTACCCTCCGAACCAGCGCCTCGTGATGGCGCGCAGGCGCTTCTTCACTCGCTCGATGAAGGTCTCCGCCGGTGGCGCGGGCGCAGTGGCCGATAGGGGCACAGCCGGCGCTTTCGCCGTCGCCACTGTGGCGCCGGGGGCTTCGCAGGGGCGTTCTCCGGCAAACCGCACCTTCTCGGGGGTCGGCAGCGCATATTGCAGGCGATACCTCTTGCCATCCTTCTTCTCGATACAGATCGAAAAGCCGGGGTACTTAGCGGCCTCGCCCTTCGCCTTGCCGCGCTGCGAGAACTCCACTTCCCGGAGCAGCACCGGGGCGTAACCCTTCAAGTTGCGCTCGATGTATGCGGTTTCGTAGTGACGATGGCGCTGGCTCCAGACGAAGACGCGGAAGCTGTCGAAATCGTACGGCTCGGTGCCTGCTCCAATCGTGGTCCACAGCCAGGTGGTCTTCTTCTCGCCGCCAGCGCGCACCTCGCCCAGCGGGAAATAGGAAACGATGCGGTGTCCTTCGGCGTACTGTGCCACCTCGTCGGGGATGGCCATCACCAGGCGGCGCGTGAGCACCCAGCCGGATTGCCCGCTGGCGGTGCGGACCAGGCTCCACTCGTCCAAGGGGGCGGGGGTTTTCTCGTCGATGTCTTCCTCGGCCGGCGGCGCTTCGTCAGGCTGATCGGTCTTGGAAAGATCGATCCAATCCGGCGGAAGCGCGGGCGGTTTGGGCATGGGTGGCGGAGGATACACGGCCTCCTTCCTGGCCGGTTTCTTAGTGGGGGCCTTGGCCTTCTTCGGCGAGGGGGCGATGAGCGGTTTGCGCGGCGCATCCGCGCGGGGCGTGGCCACGTGGGTCAGAACGTCCATCTTTTCCTTGGGCCCGACTTGCACGAAGCTGGGCGATTGGCGCGCGGGCTGGGTGTGCACGTTGAGCTCGCTGTAGGTGGTGGCCTGCCCCTGCACCGGCATGGCGGCGGCCCGCTCGGAAAGCTCCCTCAGCGCGGCCATGTCCGCGGTGGAGAGCAGGTGCCGCTCGTCGGTCCAGCCCTCGGCGCCGTCCGGCGTGCGGACGCGCAAAAAGCGGCGCCTGGTCTGGAGGATTTCCAGGCGGTCGCCGTGCTTGACGGTGGCGACAGGCGCGGACTGCAACGGGATATCGCTGCGGATTTTGAGAACGGCGGGACCCACAAAGGCCTCGCCAATGGCGGGCGCCCGCGGAGGACCGCTGCGGCAGCCGGCGAGGCACAGAACCAGCGCGGCCGCCACCGCAAGCTTGCTTATGGAACCCGAGGACACGCTTCTCTATATGAGTTTACCTCTGGTAGCGGCGGCGGCTATGCGGCGGCCGCCGGACAGCTCGGGGACGTCGGTTTCGAACAGGCGTTATTCAAAATGCGGCGCACCTCTGGCTCGTAGAAGGGCTGCGCCAGCAGATCGTATGCGCCCAGGTTGAGCGCTTCGGCCCAGAAGCGGGCGTCCGCCAGCGGATCGGTTACGATGACCTCCGGTTCGTGCGGGGATTCACGGGCCAGACGCAGCGCATCCAGCCAGTCTCCATCGGGTAGAGCGGCTTCCGTCAGAACGACCTGGTAGTCGTCCTGCTGAAGCTTGGCGCGCGCTTGAAGCAACGTCTCCACGTGGTCCAAAAACAACGGGGAAGCGAGCAGCATTTGCGACAGACGGCGGGCATCCTCATGACGCCCGGAGATGAATAGAATCCGGGACCTCATTATTTGCGCGCTCCTTATCTCTTAAACTTTCTTAATTATAGACCCGAAAATGAGAAAGGACAATGACAGTTCGCGAAAGACTTCGTGAAGCCCGCGGGAGCTACCGTTGCAGATCGCCATTCTCCGGGACGCCCGGTTCGTCCAGCAATTGGGTGGAAGAGGCCGGCCCAAGAGTCGTCCAGTCCCGTAGCGCCCAAACCACCTTCTTGCCGGGCGTCACCTCGATCAACTGCACGGCTTTGGGCCAGTCTTCGATGGGGAGGCTTCCGGCCCAATTGTCGATCAAAGTGTTGCCGTTGGCCAGCCGGTCCACTTCCTGGACGGTATAGAGCGGTATCCCGGGCAGGTCGTTCTTGTTCATCTCCCATACCGTTTCGCCCTTGGGGTTGACCTCGCGAACATAGCCCTTCTCGTTTCCGCCGATCAGCGTGTTCCCGTTCTTCAACCGGACAGCCGCCCACGCCGAGGGCGCCGCCACCGACCAGATTTCCTTTCCGTCCGCGGAGTACTCGACTACCTTGCCCAGATCCATGTGCGCCACCAGGAATGTCCCGGCCCGGGTCATGCGAATGTGGCGGAACTGGCCGTGGACACTGGTCGCATCGCGCGTCTGGAGGACCAGTTCCTTCTCCACTTTCCCGGTGGCCTTTTGGATCAGCATGAGCTTCGCCGGATTCCCGTTCTGCATGACGAGGACGCGATCTTTGCCCACCGGGTAGGCGGTATGGATTTCCGTCCCCGGGGGACCATCGTAGTTCCACACGATCTTCTTGTCGGGAGTGATCTCGCTGGCTCCAAACTGGCGCGAGAAGACGATGTTGCCGTTCGAGAGCATGGTACAGTCGCCAAGCTCTCCCTGCAGGGGGTTGGTGTACGACCAGGCGATCTTCCCGTCCCGAACGACATAGATGACCTGTTGCGAGATGCTGCGATTCTGCCATTCCCCGCAGTACAGGAACGGATGTTGCGCCAGACCGTGGCCGGGCAGAGGCGCCGGCTGGGCCGCCGCAACCGTTGCGGCGCAGCTTACAGCGATTGAGAAGAGCGCGAGTCTCAAACATCGAAATTGCACGGCGAAGGTCCTTTCCGAAGTCGGTATCGTTCGAGCGCCATTTTAGCGCCGCGAGGCCGCGGCGTAGGGGCCGGGCATGCCCGGCCCGGCCCGAAGCGCTAGCGTGCTGGAACAGAGACCCGCCAGATGATACGATCTGAGCTACGGAGCTACTAGACGATGAGATTTGTACGAATTACGGTATTCGTTCTCCTGATGGTCTCGGCCCTGTCAGCGGCCAAGACGCTCGACATGTATGTCATCGATGTGGAAGGTTCGAAGGCGGAGCTGCTGGTTTCGCCCACTGGTCAGAGTATGCTGATCGACGCTAGTATTCCAAGTACCGCGACGAACCACCGCGATCTCGACCGCATCTTGGAAGCCTGTAAGGCCGCCGGCGTCAAGAAAATCGACTATATGGTGGTGTCGCACTACGATGGCGACCACGTGGGCGGCGTCCCCGGGCTGGCGGCGCGCATGCCCATCGTAACCTTCGTGGATCACGGCGCGAACGTGCAATTGAACGATTTCACGATCAAGGGCGTGAAGGCGTACATGGACGTGGTGGCCAAGGGAAAACACATGGTGGTGAAGGCCGGCGACAGAATTCCCATCAAGGGTTTCGACGCGCTGGTGGTGATGGCGGCGGGCAAGGCGATCACCGCGCCGCTGAAGGGCGCGGGCCAACCGAATCCCGCGTGCGATACGACTCCCCGTAAGACTTGGGGGCCGGATGCGCGCGGCATCGTGGACAACCAGGACACCAACGAGAACTCCCAGGCGATTACGCTTCTGGTGACGTATGGCAAGTTCCGTATGCTGGACCCGGCCGATCTGACCTGGAACAAGGATCGCGAGCTGTTTTGCCCGGTCAATCGCGTCGGCACCGTGGACCTCTACATAACCGCTAATCACGGCACCAACAACGCCAACTCGCCGGTAATGGTGCACGCGCTCCAACCGCGGGTGGTGATCGCGGACAATGGACCGAGAAAGGGCGCCTCCGCGGAGACGTTTCAAACGGTCGAATCATCGCCTGGGCTGGAGGATTACTGGCAGGCGCACTACTTGATTGCGGGCGGAGAAAAGAACAACGTCAAACCGGACTACATCGCCAACATAGAGGGCAGCCCCGACGGCAAGTGGATCAAAGTGTCCGCTGACCGGGATGGCACGTTTACCGTCACCAATACCCGCAACGACTTCAGCAAGACCTATAAGCCGCGGAAGTAAATTCGAGCTATTTGGCCGGAGCGGGGGCGGGAGGCCGTCTGTCGGTTCGGCGGCCTCTCGGGCCGATCCAGGACCCGTCCTCCAGGTCCAGCGGCTCCATCCAGGCCAATTGCCGTTCGACATCGCTGGCCAACTGGTATTTCTTCTGTACCGAGGCAATCCGCGGGCCGCGGATGTCGATCTTCGCCATATCGTAATTGCCCAGGCCAACCTGCGCGCAGTACCGGAGATAGCCGACCCACTTCGGATCGACCCCCATACACTCCACGCCCACCCGGTCGGCGGCGATGAAATCCGTGGAGGCGATGGCCAGTCGCGAAGCCACCGGCGTGCCCTGGGACGGTCCGTTGCCCTCCATTCCTTCGTGGGCGTCAATCACCGCCAGGCTCCAGTAGGGCTGCATGGCCTGCGCCGTGACCAGCATGTTGTAGTGGATCAAGTGAAACCCGGCGTGGTAGTAGGCCTTTTCCGTGCGCGCGGGCGCGCCCAGAACCATGTTCTTCACCGACATGGTGGCCACCGCGTAGTTGTGCGATTTCAGCATCGCCGTTCCGATGACATAAGCGTCCGGGTCGAACAAGGCGGCCGCCAGGCGGACGGGAACGACGTGCTCGTCCTGGTCGAGTAGCGGCTGAGCGACCCACTTGTTCTGATCCGTGAAGTCGGCCAGTTCGAGACCGCGGAACGTGTGGTACTCCTTGATGACGTCCGGGTATTGCAGACCCTGGAACGCCTTGAACCCGCCGCCCAAGGTTTCGCCGATGGTGACCTGTCCCTTGAAGCGCGGCGCCAGGTAGTCCAGGATCCCGCGTAGCGCATCGGCGTGCGTGCAGGCCAGTTGGTTGCTGGGGTTCACGTCGTTCGGCTTGATCAGCACGCGCTGCTTGGTTTTCAGCTTGGGGAGGATCTGATCGTCAATGGCAACGAGAGCGTTGTAGACCGTCTTGCGGCGATCCTCGCCGGCCACCAGCGCCACCGTCGACCGGGGTTTGAATTCCTTGACGGGAACTCCCGCCACGGGGATCTGTTCCGACTGGGCATGCAGCTCGGCGGCGGTAACCAGCGCTCCCACGCCGGTGGTGAGGAAGTTTCGGCGGGTGAAAAAGAGCCGCACAATCATTACTCCTTGCTGTATACAGTAACAGTTTTCCGCGACCGAAGAACCGCTCCCTAAGAGGCCGTAACGGGCCAGCTAAAGCATGCCCCACCTTAGATTCTGCCGAACTTCGCCACAGCCTCCTTGATGGAGCGGAACTTCTCGATGAAGGGGATCATGGTGTGCTCCGTGTTGTCCAGGTCCTGAGCTTTCTTGAGGACCTCGGCGGCGTGCGCGCGCGGCACCACGGCCACGCCATCTTCGTCGGCCGTGACGATGTCGCCCGCACTCACCCGCACGCCGGCGCAGGTCACCGGGATGTTGGCGCCGGCGAAACGGTAGTGGTTGATGGTCGTGGAAGGGACCACCCCGCGGCTGAATACCGGGAATTGCAGCTTGCCGATTTGCGGCGTGTCGCGGATGGAGCCATCCACCACGGCCGCGGTCAGGCCGCGATACTTCATGGCAGTGGTCATCAGCCCGCCAATCGCTCCGTAATCCAGGCCGTCCTGGAGCACCATGACGTAGACCGAGCCGGGCGGCGCGGCGTCGATGGCGTCCAGCATTCCCTGGGAAGCCGCCGCACCCTCTTTATGTTCCTCCTTCTTCATGAGGACGGTTACGGCGGGACCCGCGAACTTGGTTTTGAACAGCGGCCGCATGTCGTGCGACATGTAGGCGCGCTGCCCGTACAGTTGCTCCATGGCATCCGCCACGGAGGCCACTTCCACCATGCGATAGCCCTCGATGAGAGGATCGCCGGAAGGTTGCTGTGCCATAACCCAACCGGCGAGAACCAGTACAGGGAGGCCTGCCAGATAGACTTTTCGACTCATTTCAGATCCTTTCAGCGGGCGCCGCCAGGGGCTCCCGAAGCAGGGTCCGCTCGGGATTCACCCCCAGCCAGACGAGAGATCCCATCACGCCCAGGCCCGCGGCCACCAGGAACGCCGCCGGCCAGCCAAAGTGCTTGGCCATCAACGGAGTGAGAGAAGGGGCCACCACACCGCCAAATTGTCCGAGCATATTCATCACGCCGGAAACGGTTCCGGCGGAAGGGCCGGCGATGTCGGCGGTCACCGACCAGAAGGTACTTTGGGAAAGATACAAGGCGCCGGCGCCGCATGCGAGCACGATGCTGGCCAGCCGCGCGTCGTCCACCAGCGTCCCCAGCGCGATGAATAGCGCCGAGAGTCCCATACAAGTCACCGCCACCCCGCAGCGGCCCGTGCGACTCCCGTAGTGCTTCGTCAGGATGTCGCTGATCCATCCGCCCAGGGGTGAGCAGATGGCCATCGCCAAAAACGGAAGCATCCCGAAAAAGGCGCTGGTCTTCAAGTCCAGGTGGCGCACCGTCTTCAGGTAAGGGAAGAACCAGGTGAAAAAGATGTTGGCGGAATAGGAAAAAGAGAAATAGCTCAACGAAACCAGCAGCACCTCTTTGCTCCCCAGAATCGTCTTCCATGGGACGGCCTTGGGCGCGGAGGGTCCAGTCGGGATGCGCGGCAATCCGGAGCGGATGTGTTCGGCCTCCCGCGGAGTCATCCAGGGATGCTGCTCGGGCCGGTCCCGCGCCAGCAAGTACCAGACCAGGCCCGCCGCCAGCCCCAGCGCCGCGCAGACCCAGAAGGACCAGCGCCAACCGCCGTGCAGCAGAAGATAGGCGATGAGGGGCGGCGCAACTCCGGCGCCCGCGCCCACCCCGGCGAAGATCCATCCGTTAGCCACCCCGCGTTCCGCGGACGGGATCCAGCTTGCCACCACCCGGTTGGAAGACGGATAGATCGAAGCCACCCCCATGCCCAAACCGAAGCGCAGCGCCAGCAGAAGGACCAGCGCGCCGGAGATGCTCCCGGGCGCCACCGCCGTCAGACCCAGGAACACGGCCCACCAGATGGTTGCCAGCGCGAGAACCCTGCGCGGCCCGAAACGGTCGGCCAGGCGGCCCGTGGGCGCTTGGAACAGGGCATACCCCAGCGTGAAGATGCTGAAAACCCAGCCGAGCTGGATCTGGCTCAGATGGAATTCCTGTGAGATGTACTCACCGGAAACGGAAATATTGACGCGATTCAAGTATCCGAGGGCGCTGAGCACAAATAGCCATGCGATCAGAACCCACCGGGTCCGGCCGTGCGCGAGATTAGTCATGGACTTCATATAATAACGCGCGTCGCAAGACCGTTCTCATTGCTTGATCACCGTGCCGTCCCTGCGCCGGACCTCTCCCCAGCCGCCGTTCAGGTTGTTTCTCCCCGCCGTGAAGGGGAACTTGGCTGCCGCCTTCTCATCCACCTCGATGCCCCATCCGGGCTTCTCGCTCACCCACAGGTAGCCGTCTTTCATGACCGGGCAGCCCTGGAAGATCTCCTGCGTGTGGTCGTTGAACGGCGAGTACTCCTGGATGCCGAAGTTGTGGCAGGGTCGAAAAACCCCACCCCCTCATGCCTGCATGCCCGCTGGAAGTGGCCCACCTACTATGCGATAGCCGAGCTTTTGAAGTTCTTTGATCATTCGGGCTGCGCGCGTGCGTTTGGACTTGG
>JBAWDI010000778.1:0-3221 GCA_049590695.1 Bryobacteraceae bacterium | reverse complement strand
ATTATAAGGCCTTGATGTCGTGAAAATCCAGGTGGGGCATGCTTCAGCTTGCCGGGATTCTCCTCCCCAGAGTGGTGCTTCGAATGCACCCCCTTGCAAACAGGGCCAAAACGGTGTATCCCTATATGCTATGTCCGACGGGACCAGATTCCGGGCGACCCAAGAGGGCGCCAAATCGACCTGAAAAAAGGAGAAACGGATGAAAAAGCGTTTATATCTGTATCTGACGGCCCTCGCGCTGGCTCTGTTGAGTGTGGGGAATGCACTTGCCCAGGCCACAGCCAGCGGCACAATCCTGGGCACGGTGATTGACCAATCGCAAGCTGTGGTGCCTGGTGCCGAGGTGGTCATCACCAGCAAAGCGACCGGGGAAAAGCGCACGGCGGAGACCAACGGTGAGGGCAACTACCGGTTCGATCTCCTGTCCGCCGGCGCGTACTTGGTGAAGGTGTCCAAGGTGGGATTCGCCTCGCTGGTCCAAAACGTCGATCTGCTGGTGGGACAGACGGCCACGGCCAATGCGACGCTGAACCCGGGACAAATGACCCAAATTGTGGAAATCACCTCCGCCGCTCCGATCGTGGACCTCGACAAGAGCGGCGTGAGCCAGAACATTACGCCCACCGAGGTGGTGGAGATGCCCATGATCCAACGCGACGTGGCCAATCTGGCTTATCTGGCCCCGGGCGTGAAAGCGGCGGACTCCTACGATCCCACCAAGAATCGCTATGCCATCCTCTCCGTCAACGGAGCCGGTGGCCGCAACGTGAACGTCACGGTCAATGGCATCGACGATAAGGACAATACGGTCGGCGGACCGGTGATGCAGCTTCCGCTCGAAGCCGTACAGGAGTTCCAGATCAGCACGCAGCGGTTCTCGGCCCAGAACGGCCGCTCGGAAGGCGCTGCCATCAACATGATTACCAAGCAGGGCGGCAACCAGCTTCACGGTTCCGGCTTCGGCTACTTCCGCGACCAGGCGTTCGACACCGATGAAAAGGTCCCGAACGGCACCGGCGGGGAGACCCCCGCCCACCCCGACTACACCCGCCAGCAGTTCGGCGGCTCGGTTGGCGGCCCGTTCCAGAAAGACAAGCTCTTCGGTTTCTTTGCCATCGAGCGTGAGCGTGAAAGCGAGGGTCTGGAAGAAACCGGAACTTCGTACTCCGAGTTGGTGCTTGCCAAATCGGCCGGGCTGGCGGACCAGCCCGCGGCGGTGCTCCCCCGTCCGTTCTACGAGACGCGCTTCAACGGCCGGCTGGACTGGACCATCGACAGCAAGAATACCGCTTACGTCAGTTTCAATTCACAGGCGAACAACAGCCTGAACGATCAGTCCGACGGCACCGGCGATCTGACCAATGGCAACTACACCAAGAACCACATGCTGTTGGCGAACTTCACCCTGAACTCGGTGCTTTCCAATACCACCGTGAACCAGTTCACGGCCGGCTATCAGTATTGGAATAATCTGATCGCCAGCAACATCAGCGCGCCTCTGGTGGTCTTCCCGGATGCGTCGTTCGGCACCAACACCAACGTTCCGCAGCAGTCGTTCCAGCGCAAGTGGCAGTTCAAGGACGACCTTTCCAAGACCATCGGCAAGCACACGCTGAAGGGCGGGGTGGATTTCATCGATAATCCGGTGGAAGGCGGCTTCTTCGAATTCAGCTCAACTCTGGAGATCGATTTCGCCGACGACCCCAGCGTGATCCTGGGCAATACCAAACTCTATCCCAAGGGATTTGCCACTCCCGGCGCGGTCGTCGGCATGGCGGAGGCCAATGGCAATCCATACTTTTTGGTAGCCACCAAGCAGCTTGGCCTGTACTTTCAGGACGACTGGAAAGCCACGCCCCGTCTGACCGTAAACCTCGGCCTGCGCTGGGACAAGGACTTCAACATGATCGGCGCCTCGGACGTCAAGAACAGCCGCACCTATCAGGAACTGGTGGCGCTCAACAGCCCGATTTCCAATCCGTATGTCAGCAAGCTGCCGCACGACGACAACAAGGACTTCAGCCCGCGCGTGGGCTTCGCCTACGACCTGACCGGCAAAGGCCAGCACGTATTGCGCGGAGGGTTTGGACTCTACTACGGAAACGTGTTCCAGAACATTCCGCTGTTCATGGAACAGATGGCCAACCCGACCGTTTTTCAGACCGTGATCAGCTTGTCCTCCCCCACCGATATCGTCACGGGAACCGGTATTCAATTGGGGAACTGGCGCTACGGTGTCGATCCCCTGCCCGTGGTTCCGCCTCCCTCGACACAGCTTGCATCGGGCAGCGTGGGGCGTTTGATGGACCCCGACTATCGCAACCCGGTCACGGAAGAGTTCAACGGTGGCTATAGTTGGGCGATCAATCCAAACTCGGTATTCGAGGCCGAATACACGCACGTTCTCGGTTTGCACGAGAACAAGACCATGAATATCGACCAGAGAGTGCCGGTGGGCGGGGTCTGCTGCTCGCGTCCATTGGACCCCGCGTTTGCCGCCTCCACACAGCCGGAGCTGGCCAGCGTTCGCGACGAGCAGTCGATCGGCCGTTCGCATTATGACGGCTTCAATTTCAGCTTCCGCCGGCGGATGACCCGTCATTTTACGGTGAACGCGAATTACACCCTGTCGTGGGCCTACTCCTACGATGGCGGCGGGACCTCCTTCCGCAACTATCCGATGCTTTCGACCAACCCGTTTGCCAGCTACAATTGGGGCCCGTCGCCCAATGATGAGCGCCACCACATCACCGTGAGCGGGATCGTCGACCTGGGCAAGGGATTTCAGCTCGCTCCCATCATGCAGTTCGGCTCGGCGCGCCCATTCCCTCTGACCAACTCCGCAAACACCTTGAATACCGGCGGCGGCACGGGAACCGCCGTGGTGGTTCCCAGCAACAATCCCACCAACTGGCTTGCGTATGCCGGCAATAACACGGGCGCGCAGAACTGCTTCTATGGCTTGAGCGGCGTTACCCAGGCGTGCACCATCGCTTCGTATGACCCGCTCCGCGGCGATCCTTTCTTCCAGCTCGATCTGCGGTTGTCGAAGAATATCAATTTCGGCGAGCGCATGAAGCTGCAACTGGTGGCGCAGGCGTTCAACCTGACCAACCGCGCCAACTACGGCAACGACTACAACGGCAACATTGCCAGCGCGTCCACGTTCGACCACCCCGCCGGATTCCTGAACCCCAGCGCCACTACCATTCCGCGCTCGC
>JBAWDI010000777.1:0-1742 GCA_049590695.1 Bryobacteraceae bacterium | reverse complement strand
CTGCTGCTCTCCCGGTGGTGGCGCCTGGTAAAGGCGCGGTGCGGCTTGGCCCGAAAGCACGGCGGCCGCGGCGCACATCGCCAGCATCAATCGAACATACGTTAAGGGGCGCATTTCGTTAGTCCTTGAGAGCATTACCGTCCTACCGAGTCCCACCGGCACGCGCTGCCGAACGGCGTCGGGAGCGATACCTTCCGGTAGCCGTCGACTACCGTTCCGTCGGGCGTGCTGTCGTTCGGCATACAAACCTTATAGCCCCGGCCGGTATCTTCACCGGGACCGAGTGGCGTCTTGCTGACCGGAACCACCGGGGGCGCAGGCGCCGCGGGCGCAGGCGTGTTCGCGTCCGCCACCACCTGCCGCGTCGCGCGGTCGAGTATTTCGTCCACCGACTTGCGGATGATCTTGCCATCCCATTCCAGAGCGATCTCTTGCGTATCGACGTCCACCAGCTTGAATGGGCCAATCATCTCGCCGGGATGGATTTCCATTTGCGGCGAGGAGGCGTTTACGCTGAGAATGGCGGCGGGACCGTCGCCGATATTCATCATGCCGTGATAGACCGGCAGCGGCGGCACGGGCTTGGGCGGCGGCGGCGGCGCCACTTCGACCACCACCGTGGAGTTCCGCGACCGGTCGAACAGCAGCTTCTGCGCGATTTCGGCATAGCCGGCGGAAAGCACCGGAGGCGCGGTCGAGAGCGGGGTAAACTGCGGCGCAGGCAGCGGGTTTAGTTTCTGGTTCACGATGGCGGCTTCACGCGCCTTCGCCCCCAGCCACTGGCTGCGAAACTGGAAGCCGGCGTAGACCGCCGCGGCCGCCAACACCACGTCGAGGATCAACAGTTTGCGGTTCAAAACCCGGCCAGTCCTTTCTTCTCCGGCACCAGCTTCTTGGGCACGACTCCGGACAGGCTGAGCCGCACCTGCACGTTCTTTTTCTTGTCGTTGCCGCCCGTCACTTGAATCTCGTTGGTAGCCAGGATTTCAGGCTCGTTAGCCAACGCCGCCAGAAAGTTCACAAGCTGGTCGATGCCGCAGGTGAAGGTCACGGGAACCGAAACCTCGCCATAATCCGCGGCCAGAGGCTGGGGAGCCGGAAATCCTTCGGCGCCGCGCGCATCGATTCCATTGGCGGCGGCGACGGTGTGAATCAGGTTGAGAAGCTGGGCTTGCGCTTGCGCCGCCGTATCGGCCTTGAGGATGCCCTTTTCGCGGGTTTCCAGTTCGGCGGAGGCCTGTTTGAGCACCGCTTCCTTGCCGGGAACCGTGGCCGCGACCTGGCGCAAACGCTGCAACCGGTTTTCGGCGGCCGGTATGGTTTCCGAAGGCGCTACCACTGGTGTTGGCCGGTCCCCGTACACGCCGAATCTCAGCACTACGATCAGCAGCAGCCCGCCTAGCAGGACGAAAAGCGTGCGCCGGTCCATGGTTCCGACAGTCATCGGCTGCTCCTGCGGGCGGTGTGGATCTGGAACATCTCGCCGGTGGCGCCGCGGTTGACCATGTCGAGCGCCGAATTCTCGAACAGGGGAGAGGAATCGAGGATCTTCGGAAGCAGCGCCGCCTGCGGGGCTTCGCCCATGACGCGCACCGAATCGCGCGCCAGGTCGATGGAGTTGGTCCAGGCCGGAGGTTCAACCAGTCTGGTCAGCTCGTTCAAGACGTCCAGATCGCCGCGCGTCTGGTTGCGCAGCCGGTCGAGCAATTGCGCGCGCGCGCGCATGCTCGCGATCTCGCGGT
>JBAWDI010000776.1:0-2506 GCA_049590695.1 Bryobacteraceae bacterium | reverse complement strand
CCTGTGTACGCCCTGGTCGTGGGCAAGAGCGGGTCGAAACTTCATGAGGCAAAACCTGACTCTCCCCCGGGTGACGGGGTATGGCTCCGTGGGCACAAGACCTCGTCCAAAGGATGGGAACCGTCGATGATTGCCAGTACTCTGTCGAGCATACCGGATGTTGGCCGTCCCGTAGTGGACAAGACTGGACTCAAAGGCCTCTTCGAATTCCGGCTGGACTACTCAGTTACGCCGAACGAAGACCGTCCGAACATCTTTTCAGCATTACAGGACCAGCTCGGCCTGAGGTTGGAACCTTCAAAAGGACCAGTGGAGTTCGTCGTCATCGACCAGCTCGAGAAGCCCTCTGAAAACTAGTCAAATCCAAGCCCGGTGCTTCGGACGATAGACCACCAGCGCGTGAACCGCCGTGACGAAGTTCACGTGCGCTTGCCTCGCGCAGCGCCGCGCTCCTGTTCGGCCGCCCGGGCGGCCTCCATACGGCTCCCGGCACGCGGATTCCGCAATCTGCTTTCCGCTCGCGCCAATTGCGCGGCTGTCAGGGGGCGCAATTCCCTCATGACCACCACCGCAGCGCCCTAGCCCGCCGCGCTCACCAGAAACACCGCCACTTCCGCCAGCAGATTCGGGAAGAGGGTCACCTTGCGGCGGCCGGCCAGGAAGTAACGCCGCTCCACCGCCAGCCCCTCCAGCGCGGCCAGGTTTTCGAAATCATACACCGTCAGGAAATGGATGTTGGGTGACTCGTACCACTCGTACGGAAACAGCTTGGTCCGGGGCGCGCCGCCGCTCACCAGCATGGAAAGCCGCACGCGCCAGTGGCCGAAGTTGGGGAACGCCACGATCGCCCGGCGCCCCACGCGCAGCATCTCGCCCAGCACCTTGCGCGGGCGATGCGTTTCCTGAAGGGTCTGGCTCAGAATCACGTAGTCGAAGGCCTGGTCGGGATAATCCGCCAGACCCTGATCGATATCCCCCTGGTAAACCGAGACGCCGCGCGCAATGGCGCGCTGCACTTTGGCGCCCGAGATCTCCACGCCGCGCGCCTCCACGCCCTTGTTCTGGGCCAGCCACTCCAGCAGCTCGCCTTCGCCGCAGCCCAGGTCCAACACCTTCGTGCCAGGCTCCACGATGTCGCCGATGATGGCGTAATCGCTGCGGCCCAGCAGCTCGCGGACGAATGCCTGCTTCCTGACGGGGTGCCCTCTGGGCCCGGCGCTCATGGCGCCTTCTCCACGGTGCTGGCGAGAAAGCCGCGAATGAGATCGGTCTGCTCGGCGACATCCACCAGAAAGGCGTCGTGCCCGTAATTGGACTCCAGCTCCACGTAGGCCACGTCGCAATTGCGCGCCCGCAGCGCCCTCACAATCTCCTGCGACTGGTAACTCGGGTACAGCCAGTCCGAGCTGAAGCTGATCACCAGGAAGCGCGCCTCGGTCCGCTCAAACGCCGCCGCCAGCGAACCGTGGCCGTTGGTGAGATCGAAATAATCCAGGGCCTTGGTGATGTACAGGTACGAGTTAGCGTCGAAGCGGTTGACGAACTCGCTGCCGCGGTAGCGCAGGTAACTCTCGACTTCGAAATCCACGTCGAAGTCGAATCCGAAGGTCTCCTTCCCGCGCAGCCGGCGGCCGAACTTCTCGCGCATCGAGTCGTCGCTCATGAACGTGATGTGGCCCACCATCCGCGCCACCGCCAGGCCGCGCGCCGGGGGCTTCCCATCATAGTATTCGCCATTGTTCCAGTCCGGGTCGGCCATGATGGCCTGCCGGCCCACTTCGTTGAACGCGATCTGCTGCGCGCTATGCCGCGTGGTGCAAGCTATGGGGATGGCGGAAACCACGCGATCGGGATAAGAGACCGCCCATTCGAGGGCCTGCATTCCGCCCATCGACCCGCCCACTACCGAGAGCAG
Organism: Bryobacteraceae bacterium; assembly: GCA_049590695.1. Taxonomy (GTDB): domain Bacteria; phylum Acidobacteriota; class Terriglobia; order Bryobacterales; family Bryobacteraceae; genus Fen-178. Next base: position 591 of record JBAWDI010000776.1, on the reverse strand, counting down.
CCGCGCAATGCCGAACCAGTCGATCAACATCCGCTGCACGCGCACCATGTCCCCGATAGTGATCACCGGGAACGACATGGCATACGGACGGCCGGTGGCCGGATTCACCGACCCGGGTCCGGTAGTGCCCCGGCATCCGCCCAGGACGTTCGAGCAGATCATGAAATACTTGTTGGTGTCGAACGCCTTCCCCGGCCCGATCATGTTGTCCCACCAGCCCGGCTTGCCCTTTTCCGGGCTGATACCGGCCGCGTGGGCGTCGCCCGAGAATGCGTGCAGCACCAGGATGGCGTTTGTCTTGGCAGCGTTCAACCGCCCGTAGGTTTCGTAAGCCACGTCCACCGGCGCGAGCGTGGCGCCGCTATCGAGCGAAATCGAATCGAACCGGACAGCATTGGCCTCGACGATCATAGCGGAAGAGTTCTTATCATAGCAGAGCAGACGCGGCAGGCAACCGCGGGCGCTGGCCGCGGGCCTCGGCCGCCGGGTTGCTGATATAGTGGCATTTGGTGCAAGAGAGGAGAGCTTTTATGTCTCGGAAAAGCGCATCGCGCAGGGATTTCCTCGGTGCGGCCATCGCCGCTCCCGCCC
>JBAWDI010000775.1:0-2244 GCA_049590695.1 Bryobacteraceae bacterium | reverse complement strand
GAGCAGGGCGTAGGAGTAAGCGGCCACCTGCCCGGCGTACTCGTAGCCGGCGTGCGGCGCGACCAGCGCGACAATGCCGGTGAGTGGCGGCGGCGTGGCCTTGGCCAGGAAACCATCCACCATTTTCGTAAGTTCGGCGGGGTCGGCCGGGTAGAACGATCCGGCCACCGCGGCGGGCCGCACCGTGGCGGGGGCGGCGGAATTGGCGCTCCTGGGGCGGAGCAGAACAAACCCCGCCACCAGCGCAAGTGCGATGACAACGACAGTTAGAATTCTCATAAGTGAAGTAATCCGTCCCAAACTCCCGGGATGACTTGTTGGCAGTACTGACATTTGCCCCGGTTGAGGTGAATGGCCCTCACCTCGAAGCCGACGCGCTCCACCAACACGCGACGGCACTTGGGGCAGTAAGTGTTCTCGGCCGGATTGCCGGGAATGTTGCCGATGTAAACGTAGTGCAGGCCTTCGGCGTCGCAGATGGCTTTGGCGCGCTCGAGGGTCGCGACGGGCGTCAGCGGAAGGTTCTTGAGGAGATACTCCGGATGGAATTGCGAGAAGTGCAGCGGAACGTCGGGGCCTAACTCCGTTTTCACCCACCGGGCGAGCGACTTAAACTCCTGGTCGGAGTCATTCAAGGTGGGAATTACGAGGTAGACGATCTCATTCCAGGTGCCCAGTTTGCGAATGGAGACCAGGGTGTCGAGGATGGGCCTTAACTCGCCGTTGACCACTTCCTTGTAGAACTTCTCGGAAAACGCTTTGAGGTCGACTTTGATGGCGTCCACGCGGCGGCACAACTGTTTCAGCGGCTCTTCCTGAATGTAGCCTCCACTGATCACGACGCTCTTCACGCCGGAAGAGCGACCGGCCTCCGCGGTATCCATGACGTACTCGGAAAAGACAACCGGCTCGCTGTAGGTGTAGGCGATGGAATAGCAATGATACTGCTGCGCCAGGGCGGGGACGTTCTTGGGTGGGAGATAGGTGTTCTCGACCTGTTCGGGGCGGGACTGGGAGATCTCCCAGTTCTGGCACATTTTGCAGTTGACGTTGCAACCGGCAGTGGCTATGGAAAAGGCCATGGTGCCGGGGGCGAAATGGAACAAGGGTTTCTTTTCGATGGGATCGACGTGGGCGGCACAGACGCGGGAGTAGACCAGCGAGTAGTAAGTGCCGCCGCGGTTTTCACGCACGCCGCAGTAACCGCGCTCATGGTCGTCGATGACACATTCGCGGGGGCATAACTTGCACTTGATCTTCTTATAGGGCAGTTTCTCGTAGAAGCGGGCTTCGATGGTGAACTGGGCGTCGTTGGCGGCGGGCTTGGCGAGGGCGCGTTGGGCGGCGCAGGCCGCCACGCAGGGCAGGGTAGCGGTCTTGAGAAATGCCCGGCGGTCCATGTCAGATCTCCACTTTTTCGATGAGGTTGGGGTCGTTGGTTCCGAGCTTGTGCCGGGGATCGGCCGCGGTGGCGATGTAGACCGGTTCGCGCTTGACACTCCGCAGGGACTGGAGCCCCTTTTCGGCCCGTTTTTGTTCGATGATTCGCCACCCGGTGTAATCGAGGGCCACCGGGTCGCGGGAAGTCAGAATGCCGTTGAATGGCCAGGACCACTGCGGCATATAGGAAGGCCCGCCGTCATACTGGGGCGCGATGGCATCGCAGATAGTCAGCCTCACCTTCTGGCGGATGGGCGGCAGCATGTTGACATCGGCGACGTAGGGATCGCCGGCATTGGTGTGGTACTTGTTGGGGTTGTTTATGGCGCCGAACAGGTTCTTGAGGGCCATGGTGACGCCGACAATGCCATGGTCCTTGAGCACCGGCAGGTTGACGACGGCGTCGCAGGTTCGGGTGAGGGTGGTGGAGAGGAGACTGCCCACGCTGCCATAGATGGCGAGGTCGGTTTCGTAACCGGCGGCATCGTTGCCGATGTAGCGGATGCGATCCTTGCGGGAGGAGACGGGGAAACCGGCGGCCTCGAGGTCGGAGTCGAGGCGGTCCCAAACGACGATGTTGGCGCGCGGAATGCCGGCCTGCTGAAGGCGTTCGCAGACGGCATCGACCAAGACGGTGTTGGTGGAATTGCCGCGGCCGGAGAGGCAGTTGACTTTCAGGCCGACCACTTCGGTGGGGCGGGCGATGCGCTTCCAGGCTGCGATGGGGGAATCGGCGTCGTAGAGAGACTGGATGGCGCGGTCGAGGACGGTGAGGAGACGGGCGGAATCGGGGGAGGGGGAGCC
>JBAWDI010000774.1:0-12683 GCA_049590695.1 Bryobacteraceae bacterium | reverse complement strand
GACGCACCCAGGCGCGCAGACCGAGCCGGCGCAGCAGCCGGACGAAGCCCACCAAATCGCGCCGCGGGCTGGTTCGGCCGGTAAAGTCGAACTCGCCCGCCTCCACCTGGTGCCAATTCCAGGGAATCGAGAATTCCACCGTGCTCACCCCGATGGTCTTCAGCCACACCAGCTCGCGCTCCCACAGCGTGCGCGGGTAAAGGTAGTAGGGGAACTCGACCGCCTGCACGTACTCTGGCGGCGGAGCGGTGGCGACCGGCGCCGGCAGCGCCGCCGCGAAGAGCAGCAGGAGAACGGCCAGGCGCTTCAAAACTGCTTGCCCTTTCGGACGCGGTAATCCTCGATCAGCGGCATGCGGATCACCGTGCACATCTCGAAAAGGCGCGACCGCGCGCGCGCGCCGATGCGCTCGGCCAGCGTTGTACGGTATTCGTACTGTCCGGTCGGAGACTTATGCGTGGCCACGCTGCCCGCATCTGGCTCCGGCAGGTTGGTGGTCGCAATGAGCGCCTTGCGGTTGTCGCAGCGGTAGGTGACGATGGACGTGATGGTGTCTTCCACCCAATCGGTGACGCGGTGCGCGCCGATGTCGTCCAGCAGCAGCACTTCGCTGTCGAGCGCCATCCGGTAGGCCTCCCGGTCGGCGGAATTGGAAGCCGGATCGTAGCCGGATTTGATGGTGTTCAGCAGCGTCTGGTAATTGCAGAAGACGCACTCGAAGCCCTTCTCGACAATCTTGCGCAGCGCGGCCACGGCCAGGTGCGACTTGCCGGTTCCGGGCTCGCCGATCAGCAGCAGGCCGGGGCGGGCCTCGTTCGGAAAGTCGCGCACATAATTCTTTACGGCCAGCAGGACGTTGGTCAGTTCCCTGCGGGCGATGGGGTTGTCGGGCCCGGGCACCACGAAATTTTCGAAGGAGGCATGGCGATAGAGCGGCGGAATCTGCGCGCGGTCCTCGAGGCGTTCCGCGCGCCCCTGGGCGCGGCAATCGCAGGGCTCCGCGCCCGAGACGTTGGCGCGCTCGACAATGATCCAACCGGTGCCTCCGCACTTCGGGCAGACGGATTCCGTAGTCATTGGTTCTATTGTAGCTGTGGCTGTGGCGCAGATGATCGCCTTTTGTCGTCTGCGTCGGCAGGCCATAAGAAACGATGGCCTGCCCCACGTGATACTCTGTCCTTCGGAGCCTTATGTCCCCTACGCGCGAAAAAGCACAGCTCATGAGCGCGTCCGAAATCGATCGGACGCTAGTCCGCCTGGCCCATGAGATTCTCGAAAAGACCAAGGACCTGGATCTGCTCGCCTTCATCGGCATCAAGCGCCGCGGCATTCCCATGGCGCAGCGCCTGGCGCAGAAGATCGAGGCGCTCGAAAAACGCAAGATCCCAGTCGGCATTCTGGATATCAAGCTGTACCGGGACGATCTGAGCACAGTGGACATCAAGCCCGTGGTCAGCGCCACCGAGATCCCATTTTCGGTGCAAGGCAAGGATATCATCCTGATGGACGACGTGCTGTACACCGGCCGCACCGTCCGGGCGGCGCTCGACGCGCTGTTCGACCATGGCCGCCCGTCGCGGGTGCAGCTTCTGGTGCTGATCGACCGCGGCCACCGTGAGCTGCCCATCGAGGCCAAGTTCGTGGGCCGCGTGGTGCAAACCACCGACATCGAAATCATCGAAGTGAAGTTCCACGAGGTGGATGGTGTGGAAAAGGTACTGCTGGTGGAAAAGGTGGAATAGCCAACATGAACGCCGGGTTGCTCGGAATCGAAGAGCTGGACCGCGCCGAAATTGAGGCCATCCTGGCGCGCGCCAAGGATTTTCAGCCCATTCAAAGCCAGACCGTCAAGAAACTGGACACGCTGCGCGGGAAGATGATCGTCAACCTGTTCTACGAGGCTTCCACGCGCACGCGGACCAGCTTCGAGATCGCCGCCAAGCGCCTGGGGGCGGACGCGGTTTCGATCACGGCGTCGGGGTCCAGCGTCACCAAAGGCGAATCGCTGGTGGACACGCTGAACACGCTGGCGGCTATGCGGCCGGATGCCATTGTGATGCGGCACTCGGCTTCCGGCGCGCCGCATTTTCTGGCGCGGCACCTGCCCACGCCCATCATCAACGCGGGCGACGGCACCCACGAGCATCCCACGCAAGCGCTGCTCGACGCGCGCACCATTCTCGACCGGCGTCCCACGCTGGAGGGCCTGCGGGTGGCCATCATCGGGGACATCGCGCATAGCCGCGTGGCGCGCTCCAACGTGCACCTGCTTTCGAAATTCGGCGCGGAGATCGTGCTTTGCGGCCCGGCTTCGCTGCTGCCGGTGGAGCTCGCGCAACTGGCGCCGGGCGTGCGCCTGACCACGGATATCCGCGAGGCCATCCGCGACGCAGACGTCATCATGATGCTGCGCGTGCAGCTCGAGCGCCAGCACGAAGCGTCGTTTCCGGCGAGCGAGTACTTCCGGTTCTACGGATTGCAACTGGAGCACCTGGACCTGGCCAAGCCGGACGCCATCGTGATGCATCCGGGCCCCATCAACCGCGGGCGCGAGCTGTCCTCCGAGGTGGCGGACTTCCAGCGCTCGGTGATATTGAACCAGGTCGAGAACGGCATCGCCGTGCGCATGGCGGTGCTGGAGAAGGTGATTGGATAGGCCATGCCCATTGTCATCAAGAATGGCCGCGTCATCGACCCCGCTTCCCACACGGACCGCGTCGCCGACGTGCTGATCGTGGACGGGCGGATCGCCGGTGTCGCGCCTAACCTTTCGTCCCCCAACGCCGAGGTTTTCGACGCCGGCGGCATGATTGTGGCGCCGGGCTTCATCGACATTCACGTGCATCTGCGGGAACCGGGCTTCGAGCACGCCGAGACCATCGAAAGCGGATCGCGGGCGGCGGCGGCGGGCGGGTTCACTTCCATCTGTTCGATGCCGAATACCAAGCCGGTGAACGACAGCCCCATGGTGACCAGCTACATTGTGGAGCGCGGCCGGAGCCAGGCGGTGGTGAACGTGTTCCCCATCGGCGCCATCACCAAAGGCAGCGCGGGCGAGGAGTTGGCGGCCATCGGCGCCATGAAGGCCGCCGGCGCGGTGGCCATTTCCGACGACGGCCTGCCAGTGATGAACGCGCGCGTGATGCGCCGCGCCATGGAGTTCGCGCGGTCGTACGATCTGCCCGTGATCCAGCACTGCGAAGACCTGAACCTCAGCGGGGGCGGCGATATGCACGAGGGGGCGCAATCGGTGCGCTGGGGACTGCGCGGCATCCCCGCGGCGGCAGAAGACGCGATGGTGGCGCGGGACCTGCTGCTGGCCGAGCTGACCGGCGCTCGCTATCACGTGGCGCACGTCTCGACGCGCAACGCGGTGGCGATGGTGGATCACGCGCGGCGCCAGGGCCTGGCGGTGACGTGCGAGGCCACTCCGCACCACTTCACGCTGGCCGACGAGGACATGGCCCCGTACGACAGCAACTACAAGATGAAGCCGCCGCTGCGCTCGCCTTGGCACCGCGCCGCGGTAGTGGAGGGCCTCGCGTCGGGCGCCATTAGCGCGATTGCCACGGACCACGCCCCGCACCCCGGCAGCGAGAAGATGCAGGAATTCGAGCGCTGCCCGTTCGGCATCATCGGCCTGGAAACCGCCCTCGCACTGGCGCTCGAAGAACTGGTGCACCCGGGCAAGATCACGCTCAACCGCATGGTGGAACTCTTCACCACCGGCCCCAACGCCGTATTGCGGCTGGGCCGGGGAACGCTGGCCCCCGGCGCCCCCGGCGACGTGACGGTTTTCAGCACGGATCTGACCTGGACCTACGACGTGAACCAATCCTTCTCGCGCAGCCGGAATTCGCCGTTCCACGGGCGCACCTTTCGCGGAGGCCCGGTGGCCACCGTAGTGAACGGGCAACTCGCGTGGAAGCGGGGGTGACTGCCGCTACTTGATCACGATTTTGAAGAGCGCATCGTCGGAGTGTTGATGGCGCCATGCAAAGTACTGCTGTTGCTGGATGCGGCTCGTTTTGTTGAAATCCCGGTAATTCCGATGTTGCTCCGTGAGATAGGCGCGGTAAGCACGATCTTCGTTGCTGTTCCACGTATGGTAGTCCTTGCCGCTCTTATCGTAATAGCGTTTTTCGTGCGGAGTTCCCGCTTGCGCTACGACGGGACCAACCAATGCGGTGCTCAGCACTAACGCGCTCAAAATCATAAACCGTTTCATTTTGTTATCCTCGCTGGAAGTAATGGGCACTTTGCTGGCCGTTCCGCGGAGTAGGCAGGCGCAGGTCTTGCGCGCGGCGCCGAGTGCAGAATCCGTCATGGGGGTGCAGACTCTGCGCCACGCCGGCCCACTATACTGGGATTGAGGTTCTTTCGCCGGCGGCACCTCAAGAATCCCACCTTTGCGGAACGCCTCGATACCCTTCGCAACGCGGGCTTCGCCATCGCGCCCCTGGCGGGCGGTATGGTGCGCGCCAGCCGCGGCGGCTGCGCAGTGGAGCCGAAGGACGAGCCGGCATGGCTCCGGGGAGCGAAATCGGCGCGCTGGCGGACGATCTGAAGGCCCTCCACGATTTCGAAGAAGACCTCAAACAAGGGCTGGGCAGGAGAGCTACTAGTGGTCTGCGGCGCAAGTGATGCACCTTATCCAACGCGCCGTGGAGCAGGCGTTTCGCCTGCCATGCCGGTATTCCTACCGGCATTCCCTGAAGAACGTCGGCACGGACGCCGACGTGGCAACCTAAAAGGCCGCTCCACGAGTCGAGCGCGACGATCAGCCCGGAGTGGATAAGGCGCATTTCTTGCGCCGCGCTACACTAGACGCCGCGCATGCCCGGGTACCTGTTGGCTCTAGCTGGCGGAGAGAGAGGATTCGAACCCTCGATGCATCAATAGGGTCTGCAAAATGCCGTGCGGCATTGCCCACCATTGCCCACGGCGCTTTCGGGAGCTGTGCCCCGGTGTTGATCTCTCGCGAACCTCAGACTGAGTGTCTTGGCAGTGCAACCGGGCAAGAAGGCCTCGTAAAGCGCGCAGGCGCGCTGGGGATCGCTCTCAATGAGTTCAGCGATCTTCGCCGCGACCGCCTCCAGCCCATCCACGAACGAAAAACACTCGCGATCATGAATGAATGCGCGCGGCTTCAGCGAAGCTTCGAGGGCTTGTTCGATCGGATCCCTCTCGCTGCGGGAGCCTCGTCTGATGGGCGCTTACTTGAGTTTGCCACGCCGCGCGATCTCTCGCGCCGGGTTCCGGAAAGCCGGACAACCATGAAGACGCGATTTGACGGGTACGGATATTTACCGTACACTTAATGAGAGAGGCTGGGAAAAACCATGCGACAGACCGCACAGACAGGTCGGAGGCAGTCACGTCGGGTAGCCCCGGCGAAACTGTACCGGTTTGATGCCCGTCTGAACGAGGAACAAAAGCTGCTAATTCAGCGCGCGGCGGATTTGGAGGGTCGTACCATGACAGATTTTGTCCTCCACAGCGCCGAAGCCGCCGCGGAGCGGACCATTGAGAACCGGGCCATGTTGGTGTTGACGGCGCGCGAGACGGAGGCTTTCGCGGACGCCATTCTAAAACCGCCCGCCCCAGGTCCAATCTTGCGGCGCGCCGCCCGGGAGTACCGCGAGATGATTGCCATGCGGTGACGCGTGCCACTTGAATCTGAATATCAGATAGAGCCGCTCAGCCCCTCTCACAACCGGACCGCCTTTCGTTCGAGCGTTCTGGAACTCGATGAATGCCTTCACCACCAGGCCGGCCAGGACGCAAGGCGGAAAATCGCCGCACCATTTATCCTGGTCGATGCCCACGGATCCATTCTCGGCTACTACATCCTTTCCGCCTATAGCATCCGGCTCGACGCTCTCCCGAACGTCATCGGCAAACGACTTCCGCGGTATCCGCTGATTCCGGCCACCCTCCTGGGCAGGCTGGCCGTTAGCGCTACCTGCCACGGCCAGAGGCTCGGGCGATTTCTCTTGATGGACGCTTTGCACCGGAGTTGGCGAAACACGACGGAATTAGCGTCGGTTGGGGTTGTTGTGGAGGCATTGGATGACGCTGCCCGTTCCTTCTACCTGCACCACGAATTCATACCGCTGCTTGACCACCCCAACAGGCTCCTCCTAGCCATGGCCACTATTGAAAGGTCGTTCCGGGCAACGTGAAGACAAGGTTGATTCTAAGCTGGCGGAGAGAGAGGGATTCGGTACCTTGATGCGCTTTTAGAATCTGCAAGTTGCAGATTCTACGTTGCCCCACCCGCCATATTTGCTATTCGCCCCGCCAACCATTGCACGCTATTGCACGCTGGGGGTGCATGGTCGCGCGCTCGAACGCGAATTGCCGTTTCCCAAGAGAGGTAGAATCTACTGGAAGCGGAACTGAGGAAACGGATGAGTCACACCAGCAGCGGTGAATGGGAAAAGTGCCAGTTCGCGGTAGTCACGGCACTGCCGAGGGAATTCGCGGCAATGCTGGCGATGCTGGACGAAACGCGCCCGATCACTGTTTCAGGGGACCCGAACGATTACGTGTTTGGCACTGTACCGGCAATCGACGGCAGCGGCAATCATCACGTTGTAGTGGCACTCCAGAAGAAACCGGCCAACAACAGCGCTTCAGCCGTGGCATCCCACTTATCGCACAGCTTCCCGCACCTGGAACACGTGTTGATGGTCGGGATTGCTGGTGGAGTTCCCCACCCGACAGACGCAGACAAACACGTGCGGCTTGGCGATGTCGTTGTAAGCGACCAAAACGGCGTGGTCCAGTATGACCACGTGAAGCTGGAATCACATCAAGTCCTGGTGCGCAGCGCCGCTTCGCCCCCATCCGCTGCCCTGCTTGGCAAAGTGCGCGTTCTGGAAGCGGCCCGACTCGCGGGCAAGTGCCCGTGGGAAGCACACATCACGCGTGCCGTCGTTGAAGGGGCAGCGCGGCCCGATGCCTCAACGGACAGGCTCTTTGTCGCAGGTGCTGAAGCTCCGCACCCCATTGACGCCTACCGTCGTTCGGGCCAGCCGCGAATACACTACGGCCCCATCGGTTCAGCCAACGCGCTGCTGAAGGACCCGGAGATTCGGGACATCCTGAGAGACAAGTTCGGTGTTCGCGCAATCGAAATGGAAGCATCTGGCATCGCGGATGGCACCTGGACAGCGGGACTCGGGTACATCATCGTTCGCGGCATCAGCGATTATTGCGACCAACACAAGAACGACGTGTGGCAAGCGTACGCAGCCGTTGCAGCCGCAGGATACGCCCGCGCGCTAATCGAGTCGTTCACCGTCATCACAGACCCGGTGACCCAGCGCCAATTAGACGATGCCAAGGCCAAGATGAACGCGGCGCACGCGGCGCTTGATACCAACGATTTCGATACCGCCGCACAGAGCGCAGAAGCTGGCGCTGATCTAGCGATGGCTGCGGGGGACAGGGACCTGGAACGTCGCGCGCTGCTGCAAGCAATCCGGGCGTGGGGCGAACACATGGGTTGTCAACGCCTGCCTGAAGGCGATGTGTCTGCAATCAGCCAGCGCGCGCGAAAGCTGGTGGAGAGACTACAGGCGCGGGATGAGCGACCCGGAATCATCGCCCTGGAACTGGCGCAACTGGGCCGCTTTGACCGGCCAGCGTCTGAGGTTCTTGAACAAGTGGCCCAAGCGGGGCTTGACAAAGACCCGATCATCCGCGCTGAAGCGCTGGTCATTCACCTTCATACGCTATGGCGCATGAAGGACCTGAATGCCGTTGCTGACCTTGCGGCCACCGTGAAGGAACTGGGCCAGATGGTCCCGGAGGACATGCGCTTGGTCATAGACGCTACGTGGCTGCGGACGCTGTGCAAGGCTGGCCAGCACCAGGACGCGCATGTTCGGGCGTTCGTGTCGCTGCTAGACGCAATGGCCAGCCCAGAGCACACCAGTTACCAGCGAACCGCAATGGTGATCGGGCAGGTAGCTTCCGAATTCAACATGGCTGGGCACGTGAGCGAGTCACGCGCCCTTTGCGAAGCAGCGTACCGACTGGTTGAGCAGCATTCCCACGGCCCGATGCTCACGAACATTGCCCTTCAGATTGCCGAACTGTCCGCGCAATTGAACGACGTAGCTACCGCGAGACTCTATCTGGGGCATGCTGAGTCTTGGGCGACTGAAAGCCACAAAGACGCGGAATCAGCGGCCACGGCCCGTGCAAATGTGTTGTTCGCAAGGGGCCGCACGCTAGTCCGCATTGCCGATCAAACCAAACCGGGGGACGAAGCCCTGTATCGGGAAGCCTTCGACGTGCTGCAATCGGCACGCACCTTCGGGCATGAGCATCGCTTGGAAATCCAGGGCCAAGTTGATCTATTTCTTGCTGATGTTTCGTGGTGGCTGGGACGCACCGCAGTGAACCTTGGAAATCTCGCCAAGGCATGTGAGTACCTGAAGGCCGTGCGGTCTGACGCGGCAATGGCCAACCTGCATTTCCGGGATGAAGTGGTGTCCCGCGCGTGGCTGCTGGAAGCGGAATCATTAGCCCTGTCGGGGCGCGTGGCGGAAGCCGCCGGTGTTGCCGCTGCGTTTATCGCGGATACGCGGCTTTCCGAAAAGTGCAAGAAACAAGTGCGCCAATTTGAGAGCTATTTGAACGAACGAATCCAGCCACTGCTGGACTGGTTCAACTCACCGGACGCAGTAGCGATAGCTCGGGATTGCTGCGCGCGCGGACTACGAAGGGCCGTAGCGGAACAGGTGAAGCCTCTGGTTGGCTGGTGGCACGATTGGCAGAAAGAGAAAAGCGGAATTGAGACTCTGTTTTTCGACTTCTGGGGGCGCGGGGGCTTTTCTTGCGTTGCTGCGGCAGTACGGGCGAAAGCTCATGCTGCAATCTCCGTCGATGCTACCACTGTTGCTGAGATTCGGGATTGGGCAAGAATCCTGTGCCCACTTTTTGAAACGGTAATAGTCAAATGGAAGGGCGAACTTGGCAGCGGCATGGTGATCGTTCCGCAGCACGCGGAGTACGCAGGCGCTGGTGGTCACGGATACGCTGCCTGCGCTGACCGCACCAGTGACAAGCGTTACGTGGTATCGATGTCGTGGGCCAATCCAATTCCGCCAGAAGTAACCACATTCTTGGCGCGTGAAGCCCTTTCACTTTTCACTGCGGGCCGCTTGTTGGTTCTCCCAGCCCCATTGGTCGGATGCTCACAGTCAGCAGTCGGTTGGACTGACAATCTCTTACTTGAAGGGCTGCTGGGTGGCATCGTGGACGTTGCGAAGAACACCGGCCCCCTACCGGCCACGACTCAACGCGTGCTGGACCTAAGCCGCGTCAAACTCCCCTTCATCGACAACATCACTATGAGCGACTTGGCGTCTGTGCTTGACGATACTGAGCGTTGGATTGGCCCGCTTCGCAGCCACGTGATGAAAGCTCTGGCAAGCGGTAATCTCAACCACGAACGTTGGGCCAGCATCACGGGGCTTGAACAGGAAATCCAGGATGCGTGCTGTGAACTCACTGAGGGTTGGGCCGCAGTTGTCCGTGGGCGTGACTGGCGTATTGTGCACTTGGACACGTCCATTGCTGCGGGTTCGCGGGGGCCAGCGCCCCCACCTGTCCGTGAGTCAATTACCGGCCTGCTGAAGTCTGTCGCATCTGCAAGGGGCGAACTTGCGCCGTGGATTCCCTACTGGCGACTGCAAGACCGGGGAGGATACCTGAATTGGACCTGCCCGCTGGATAACCAGAGCACGCCCCCCGATGGCGGCACAATGATGCAAATGGCTGCGATGGGCGTCCAGGAATCACCCGAACTACACTCTTGGTTGTACCCCGGAACCGGTGGCTGGTTCATTCCAACTGCTAGGCGCTCCACAGATCGAATGCGACTCTAAGCTTCCTGCTGGTCGCACAGGCCAGCGGGCCGGGCAGCGCTGGCTAGAATCAACGCTTTGCCAGATGCGCAATGAGCCTTTGGCGCGCATCGTCTCGCGCATGAATCTTGTCCAGCAGTTCCTCTTGATGGCTCATTCGGATTGCGTCATCTTCAATCATCTGCGATGAAAGTTCGTACCAATCATCGTAGACAGCAAAGAACTGCGTCAGGAGTGCTGCGGCTTCGGCGTCACGCGCCTGTATCTGTTCCAGAAGTTCGGAAGTTCCAAGGAAGTCATCAGCAAGGCTAAGCATTCGGGCCGCGCGACTTGCAGCGCCCCATTTGAATGCTGCTACGTCGAACCGGGTGTAGTTCGTCATCACCCACCACGATAGCATTTTTGCGGCACAGCGTGACGCCTGCGCTTACCCCAGATACTTGAACAGGCCATCTGTGGGCCGGGTATGGACGTAGACGCTGGTGACTTCAAGACTGCTGTGCCCTAGCTGCTCTTTCACAAGGCTTATCGGGCATCCGTTGTCCAGCGCGTGGGATGCGGTAGCATGACGGAACCAATGCGGCGATACGGCCTGTTCGATACCGGCCCGCTGCGCAGCGGCCTGCATGACACGGAACACAGCGGGCTGGTCCAACGGCTTGCCGGTCTTGCTAGGGAACACGGGCGCATCGTTACCGCCATCGCCAGTCATGCAGGTTAGCTCCCGGTGCAAGCGTTTCGAGATGAGGACATGGCGCGTCTTGTCCCCCTTTCCGAAGATCGTTACCTGTGCCAGCCCCCCATCACGGGGTTGCACGTCTCGCCATGTCAGCCCGCACAGTTCCGAAACCCGGCATCCCGATTCATACAGAAACCGCAGTAGCGCATGGTTGCGCGGGTTGTCTTCCCGTTCGATTATGCGCGCCACGTCTTCATGAGGCAGGATGCGTTCAGCAAGGGTGTTCTTGGCCTTCCGCACAGTCAGCGCGGCCCCAACGTTGAACGGAGAATAGCCGATCTTCAGGCAGAACGTCAGCAGGCTTTTCACCGCCGCAAGGGTGCGCTTCTGTGAGGCAGGGGCCAGCCCAGATAACGAGTCCGCGAACTGTTGAAGGTCTTCCAGCCGCACTGCTGGCAGCGGCTTGCTGACGAATGCGCGGAACCGTCCAACGTCAAGTCTGTACGCCCGCTGGCTGTGCGCTGCCTTGCCATGCAACCACAAGCTGATGGCCTGTTCATCCGTGTCCGCTTGCCGTGGAAGCCCGCCCGAAACCCTTACGATTTCTATGTCCATAGTACACATGATAAGTTAAATTATCATGTGTTGTCAATATCACGCGGCGAGCTTGGCGGGGGCCGGTGCGCGTGGCGCGCGCGTAATAATGCCGCTCACGATTGCCGGATACCAGCGAGATGAGCGCTTGGGCAAAACCCCGCGCCGATTCAGATCATTGGCGATAGCCGTTAGAGTCTGGCCCTGGCTGTAAGCCAGCCGAATTTCTTCCTTTACAGCTTCAAAAGGGTCTGGGATGGGCGCGGCAACCGGACGCGGGGCCAGGGGCGGGCGCAACGGGGTGCCGTTTCTGTGGCCCCGCTGTTCAAGCACAGGGCAAGGCCCCACAGCAACACGGCGCGTGTTGCCTTGGAAGTACTCATCCACGGGCCAAAGAGCATACGGCTGCAACTCCCGAAACACCTTGCCCAGCTTCTGCTCGATGCGATAGACCGCGTGGAAGAAATTGCCCCGGTCCATGTTCAGTTGACGGCAGCACAGTTTCCAGTCTGCCCCCAGCAGATGATGAAAGCGGAAGATGGCCCATTCGGTTGGGTCCGTTAGGATGCGCTTGGAAACCAAAAACACATCGGCCATGTAGTCTTCGTTCTTGCGCCCGTCACTGACCCTGCCTTGCGCCCTGCTGGTACCGTTTATGTAAAACGGGCGTCCAAGGTGGCCACCCGATGCACATTGACGGAACTTGTTCAGCACTATCCTGAACACGCTGCGATCAACGCAAATGCACGCGCCCTGGCCGCTTGTACCGAGTCCCTTGCAGTGTGCGCAGCCCACAAGGGCCAGGGCTATATATCGGGTGTTCTCGTTTTCATTCGGCATGGTTCTTACCGCTTGGCCCAGTGGCCGTTTGGCTGACGCTCCAGGTCTTCGATTGGGTCACGCGCGGGCGCGGGCAAGGCTTGATCCGGTTCGCAGATTTGGGCGGGGGCCGGGGCTGGTACCAGTAACAACGCCATTCGCTGCGCAGCTTCTACGCCTTCAGGAGTGGACAATATGCGCTCCATTTCGAGACACGCCAATTCAGGGCCGTCGTCTTCCCGCGTCGTCACTGCCAAGGATTGACTCTGCAATTTTGGATATAGATATGGAAGCGCTTGTGTCCAGCACTCCACGCGGATACTCAATGACTGCGTGGTGTCAGCCCCGGTTCGTAAAAGTGCTTCCAGCGGGTTGACTTGGCGTCCAAGCTCCACTTCCAACTGATTCATGACTTCCTGGGCCATCTGTCGGCGCTTGCTGATACTGCCACGGGGACGCCCAACAGGACGCCCGATCTTCTTTAACATACGGATACTCACCTGATGTGTTGCCACGGCCCCTGGGGGTCATGGCGCGTGATTCTATAGCCGGGGGATACCCAAGGCAGCCCCCGGCCCGGCTAAGAGTGCGTCAGCAAATAAGTGTGTCAACTTCGGGGTAGTAGACTGTAGTTCCAGTCGCCATGAAACCGGTCTCTCCGGAGTTGGAGTTCAGCCATTTGCTGATCGGAAACCTTGACTCCGGCG
>JBAWDI010000773.1:0-5612 GCA_049590695.1 Bryobacteraceae bacterium | reverse complement strand
ACGGGCGCTTCGGGCGAAATGCGCGACACCCTTCCCCAAATAAACTCGTCGAGCATGAGATCGCCGACGACGAGAATCCGTTGGCCGGCGAACCCCGCCAACAAACGGTTGAAGCGGACGATATTGGATTCAGGTTGCATTTTTAGAACTTGTCACGAAACGACGTGTCCGACCGCGAGCGTCGGAACCCGTGAAGAAATCGGTTGGCAGGCGCTTTCGTCCAGTGCCACATACTGATCCCAGAACCTGGCATCCGGCAAGAACTGTGGGGCAGGTTGGGAGGGGTACCCTCTGGGTCCGGCGGGTTGGTAACCCGCCCGGGTCGCTTGTAAACAGGCCGACCAGCGCCGGTTACCAACCGGCGCGCAGGATACAATCCTGCCCCACAAGGCGGCAAAGCCGAAACGAGTGTTGGCGATTCTCCGCGGTCGCGGCGGGCGCGTCCAAGAGCGGCAGGCGGATTGACAATCCGCCGCAGATTGCCAATCTGCCCCACGAGAGCCCGAGGCCTCGACTCGAGGATGCGTCGCGGAGCGGGAACAAGATGACGGATAGTAGTACAAGGTGGGACAGAGGGGCCCAGGGGGTGCCCCGTCTGTCAACCCGGCGATTTCGACGATACTTTTCACAGCTTCTTGCGGGCCACGACGATGAGAGAGAGCCCCGGCCACGGCATCAGCCATTCGAGCCGCCTCCAGATCCAAACGGTTTTGTCGAAGACCTTCAACACCAGCTTATTGATATTCCTGGAACCGAACAACCGGCTGTACGCCCACCAGGGCGGCGCGCCGACCTTATTGAAACTGTACGCGGTCTCCACCGCGAAGCCATGGGATTCGAGCAATTGGCGCGCTTGGAGCGAGCCGTAGCGGCGCTTGTGTCCCAAGCTTCGATCGAGGGTGCCGAACAAACGCGGGCCGCAGGGCACCAGCACCACCAGCACGCCATTGGGCTTCAGGATGGAGCGCAGGGAACGGAGCACGCGGCCGGGGTCGTCGAGGTACTCGAGCACATTCAGGCAAAGCACCGTATCGAAGCGGCCTTCCAGGCCGGCGAAATCCGCCGGGACTTCGGGGTCGATGCGCTCGACGGCCACATTCGGCGTGCGCAGAAAGCGGTTGCGCAGCGCGTGGAGATGCAGCGGATCTTTCTCCGCGGCCATGTAGAACATGCGCCGCGCCATGAGCCTTCCGGCAATGTTCCCGATTCCCGCGCCCACCTCCAGGACTTCGTCGCCGGCGTGCGGCCGGAGCTTTCTTGCGAGCCAACTCAGATACTGGGGCGTGCCGGTGAGATTGTTGAGAACGCCGCGGCCGTATGGGGCGGCATAGAGGTCGTCGATGAGCCAAAACCGGAAGATGACGGCGAGCGCTCTTAACCCGTCCTTCCAGCCGATCTTCTTGCCTTCTTCATAAGTGCGGCCGTGATAGCTGATGGGCACTTCGTAGATACGCAGCTTGCGCTTGGCGCTCTTCATGACGATTTCCGGCTCGAAGCCGAAGCGGTCGGAGCGGATGGGGATGCTCTTGAGGAGGTCGGTGCGAAAGACCTTGTAGCAGGTTTCCATGTCGGTAAGGTTGAGATTGCAGAACATGTTGGAAACCAGCGTGAGGCCCTTATTCATCATGGAATGCCAGAACGGCAGGATGCGGGTTTGCTCGCCGGCCATGTAGCGCGACCCGAAGACGGCGTCGGCGTGGCCATCCAGCAGCGGGCGCAGCAGGCGCGGATATTCGGAGGGATCGTACTCCAGGTCGGCGTCCTGAACCAGAGAGAAATCGCCGGACGCCGCTTCGATTGCGGTGCGCACGGCGGCGCCTTTGCCCCGGTTCCGCTCCTGCCGGAAGAGGCGGATTTGCGGGAATTCGGCGGCCAGGCGCTGGAGAATGTCATACGTGCCGTCGGTGGAGCAGTCGTCGACGATCACCAGTTCCCGCTCCATGTTCTCGGGCAAGGGAGCCGTCAGGACCTGCGAGATACAACGTTCCACAACGGTGCGCTCGTTGAAGACCGGCATCAGGATCGACAGCTTCATGAAACTAAGAAGTTTAGCAGAAGCGGCCGGAGCGCAAAGCCATTCGCCCAGGAATCGGAAAGGCTGGCCAGGTATTTCACCCCGGTCCGCACCGCGCGCGGGAATCCACGGTTCAATCCCGCTATTTCAGCAGCCCCATAGGCGGCTCGCAGGTTGTTACACTGGCCTGAAGGCTTTATACACTGGCGGTTTCAGTTCTGGAAGTCTAGTTTGACGAGGGGGTGAATTTCGTTGTGCGGGTAGCGCTTCTACAAATCAATCCTACCGCGGGCGATCTGAACGGGAACTCCTCGCTGATTGTAAGCGCAGCTCGAGCGGCGCAGTCCCAGGGGGCCGGCCTGGTGGTGACACCCGAACTGGCGCTGATGGGATACCTGCCGCGCGACCTGTTGATGAGCCAGGGCTTTGTGCGCCGCAGTGGCGAGATGCTGGAGCGCATGGCCGCCGAGCTGGCCGACGCTCCGCCGCTGCTCGTCGGGGTGGCCACGCCCAATCCCTCGGACATGGGCCGCCCGCTGTTCAATAGCGCCGTGCTGCTGCGAGACGGCGCCGTCGGGCCGGCGTTCCACAAGACGCTGCTGCCCACTTACGACGTGTTCGACGAGGACCGCTACTTCGAGCCCGCGCAGGGGCCGCAGATTCTGGAATTAGGGGGCTGGCGTTTAGGCATCAGCATCTGCGAAGACGTCTGGAACGACCGCGACTTCTGGAAGCGCAGGCGCTATCACCAGGACCCCATCGGGGTGCTGACGCAAGCGGGGGCGCAGGCGATCGTCAACCTTTCGGCATCGCCTTTCACCGTGGGGAAGCAGCTTCTGCGCGAACAGATGCTGGGCCACCTGGCCCGGAAACATGGCCTGCCGCTGGTCTTCGTGAACCAGGTGGGCGGCGACGACGACCTCATCTTCGACGGCCGCAGCGGCGCTTTCGATGCGCAGGGCCGCCTGTTCGCGCGGGCGAGAGGTTTCGAGGAAGACGTGGTGGTGGTGGACCTGGCCGGCGGGCCGCCCGTGGGGCCGGACGGGGTGCCCTCTGGGCTCGCCCGTGACGACTTCGAGCCGGAAGCCGAAATCTGGAACGCGCTGGTGCTGGGCGTTCGGGATTACGCGCGCAAGACGCGGTTCGGTAAAGTGCTGCTGGGGCTTTCGGGCGGCATCGATTCGGCGCTAACGGCCGCCATCGCCGCCGATGCCATGGGTCCCGAGAACGTGCTGGGCGCGATGATGCCCTCCTGCTACTCGAGCCAGGGGAGCGTGGACGATTCGGTCGAACTGGCGCGCCATCTCGGAATCCAGACCATCGAATTGCCCATCGCCGGCATCATGCGGACCTACGATGCCGTGCTGGAAGAGGCTTTTCGCGGGCTCCCCTCGGACGTGACCGAGGAGAACATTCAATCGCGTATCCGCGGCAACCTGTTAATGGCGCTTTCCAACAAGTACGGATCGCTGCTGCTCACCACGGGCAACAAGTCCGAGATGTCGGTGGGCTACTGCACGCTGTACGGCGACATGAATGGCGGTCTGGCGGTGATCGCGGACCTGCCGAAGACGATGGTGTACCGGGTATCGCGGTGGCGAAACCGGCGGCGGCCGGACATTCCCGAAGCGATTCTGACCAAGGCGCCTTCGGCCGAATTGCGGCCGGGGCAGACGGATCAAGACAGCCTCCCGCCATATGACGTGCTTGATCGGATTCTGGAGCTGCACGTGGAGCAGTGCCAGTCGGCGGAGGAAATCATCGCGCAGGGCTTCGACGAGCGAACGGTTCGCCGCGTCCTGCGGCTGGTTCGCATTGCGGAGTTCAAGCGAAAACAAGCCGCCCCGGTCCTGAAGGTGACCTCGCGCGCGTTCGGGACCGGCTGGCGGATGCCGATTGTACGGCAGGAATAGAGCCTGCCGCAGGCCCATCAACCGCCGCGCCACGGTTTGATGCGAAAATAAGGGTATGGAGAAGCCTCTCGCCAGCGGGCCGGCGGAGTTGTTTGCGAGGATCGACGATTACTCGGCCGTCAATGCCGCCGCCGCCCTTTCCGAGGGAATCGTGTTTACCACGCTCGACCACGCGGTGAACTGGGCGCGCAAGAACTCCATTTGGCCCATGACCTTCGGGCTGGCTTGTTGCGCCATCGAAATGATGTCGATGTCCGCTTCGCGGTTCGATATTGCGCGCTTCGGCGCGGAGGTCTTCCGCGGATCGCCGCGGCAATCGGACCTCATGATCATCGCCGGACGAGTCTCCCAAAAAATGGCGCCCGTCATCCGCCACCTCTACCAGCAGATGCCGGAACCGAAGTGGGCCATCTCCATGGGCGCGTGCGCCACCTCCACGGGGGTGTTCAACAACTACGCGCTGGTTCCGGTGAACCAGGTGATCCCCATCGACGTGTTCGTGCCGGGATGCCCGCCGCGGCCCGAGCAGCTCATTTACGCGCTCATGATGCTCCAGGGGAAGATTCAGGACCAGAGCGGGACCGTCAAGCAGGTGCTCAACCTGGCGTAGACCGCCGATAACATCATGGGCCGCATCCGCATTCTTCCCGACCAAGTGGCCAACAAGATCGCCGCCGGGGAAGTAGTGGAGCGGCCGGCGTCGGTGGTGAAGGAACTTCTGGAAAACTCCCTGGACGCCGGCGCGACGGACCTGCGGGTGGAAGTGGAATCGGGCGGCCGGCGGCTGATCCGCGTGGTGGACGACGGCTGCGGCATGCTGAGGGACGACGCGCTGCTGGCCTTCGAGCGGCATGCCACCAGCAAGCTGCGCGATGTGAAGGACCTGCTCTCGATCGCCACGCTGGGCTTCCGCGGCGAGGCGCTGCCGTCGATCGCATCGGTCTCGCGCCTGCTGCTCGAAACCCGCTCCGCGGAAGAGACCACCGGCACGCGCATCGAGATCGCCGGCGGCAAGATGCTGCGCTGCGAGGAAGCCGCGCTCGGGGGCGGCACGGTGATCACCGTGCGAGACCTCTTCTATAACGTGCCCGCGCGCAGGAAATTCCTGCGCACGGAGCCGACCGAGCTGGCCCACATCGCGTCGCTCGCCACGCACTACAGCCTGGCGCACCCGGAGCGGACCTTTCGCCTCACCAGCGGCGCTACCGAGTTGCTGCACGTGACGCCGGTGGCCACGCTCAAGGAGCGCGTTTACCAGGTTTTCGGCAGCCAGGTGCTCGACGAACTGGTGGATATCGGCGTGCGCGAGAAGGAGATATTCCTGCCGCCGCCCAGCGTGCCGCCCTCGGAAGCCATTGCGGAATACCGGCGGGAAGCCGGCCCGGACGACGATCCGCCGCTGCGCACCTTCCGGCTGACGGGCTTCTTCTCGCGGCCGCAGGTGCAGAAGGCCAACCGGAATTCGATTTTCATCTTCGTCAACCGCCGCCTCATCCGCGACCGCACCCTGCTGCACGCACTCTCCTCGGCCTACCACAACCTGATGCCGGCCTCGGCGTACCCTTTCGCGCTGCTGTTTCTGGAATGCGACCCCGGCGAGGTGGATGTGAATGTGCACCCCTCCAAGACCGAAGTGCGCTTCCGGCATGGCTCTTTTGTTCACGATTTCGTGCGCGATACCATAC
>JBAWDI010000772.1:0-1548 GCA_049590695.1 Bryobacteraceae bacterium | reverse complement strand
GCGGAGGGGCGCTCCACGCCCACGGCCGCAGCTCCCGCCGCACGGCCCATTTCGTATGCCACGGGCCAGATGCCGCTCACCGCCGAGCGGCCAGTGAGCGGGTCGATGGCTTCGGCGCAATCGCCAGCGGCGAAAACTCCCGGCACGCTGGTGCGCCCGCTGAGATCCACTACGATTCCGCGGTTCACGCGGACGCCGCTACCGCGCAGCCACTCCACGTTGGGTTTGATGCCTTTGCCCACAATCACGAGATCTGCGCCGATCAGCTCGCCGTCATCCAGGCGCACGCCTTCGACATGGCCGTCACCTACGATCTCGACGGCGTCGCGGCCAGTGCGCACGGTCAATCCGTGGCGAATGAACAGATCGGCAATGCGGCGGCCGGCTTCCGCGTCCACCATTTGCGAGAGAAGATGGGGAGAAGTCACAACCACGGTCACCGCCACCCCGCGGGCGAGTAGCGCCTCGCAGGTCTGGAGACCGACGTTGCCGCCGCCTAGCACCACCGCGCGACGGCCAGGCGCGGCCAGCTTCTCGATCTGGTCGAGGTCTTCGAGATTGCGCAAGGCGTGGATGCCGGCGAGGCCCGCGCCGGGAATGGAAAGCGTGGATGCGCAGGCGCCCGTGGCTACGATGAGGCGGTCGAAGGCGAGTTGGGTGCCGTCGTCGAAAAGCAGAGATTGGCAAGCTAAAGCATGCCCCACCTTGTGCAGCACACGGACCTTCAGATCGTGCTCGGGCCAGTAGATCGCGGGGCGGCCGATCCGGCCGGCCAGAACATACGCTAACAGCGGGCGGGAGTATTGCGGAGAGGCGTCCGCCGTGACCAGCGTGATGGAGCAACCGGGGGCGTGCTCGCGCGCCGCTTCGCAGGCGGCAATGCCGGCGGCGGAGGAGCCTACCACCACTACGTGTCCCTTGAATTCGCTGGGCGCGGGGCGAGGCGGCGGGAGCTCCGTGGCGAGCGCGCCGGTGGGGCACGCCGCCACGCAGGCGGGGATTTCGCGATCGAGGCAGACATCGCAGCGAACCACGCGGTCCGTCGCCGGGTCGGGACGTATGCCGTGCGGACAGACCATCATGCACATGAAACATCCCACGCAGCGGCTTTCTTCGAGCGCGATCCAGCCGCTGATGGGGTCGCGATGGAGCGCGCCGCTCTTGCAACTGAAGGCGCACAACGGCTCGGCGCACTGCTCGCAGCGTAGCGCGTCGATGCCGTCCTTGCCGGCCGCCACCGTCACGCGCCGCTTGGGCGGAAGCTCCTCGGCGATGGCGGTCTCCAGTTGCCCGCTTTGGGAATGGGCCACCGAGCAGGCCAGCTCGCAGGCCCGGCACGCCAGGCAGCGTTCGCGATTGAAAATCAGGATTGAGCGCACGTCAGGCCTCTGGAACCCTCTCCTGGCTGTGTTTCTGGGCCTGCCCGCATCCCAGAGACTGCAAGCCCGCCGCGGGAACATACTCGGTCAATGGGCGCGGCGCCAGCTTGAGCGCCTTGCGCTTGGCATCGATGTGCGCCAGGATTCCCTTGGCGGCGTCGTCCATGTT
>JBAWDI010000771.1:0-10462 GCA_049590695.1 Bryobacteraceae bacterium | reverse complement strand
GTGCTGTGCGCCGCGGCCCCGCCGCGCGGGTCGGCCGCCGACGTCGCTCCCGACGGCTTCGCCCACCCGGTGTTCCGCGCCGGATTCGCGCTTTCCATACCGCTGCCCGGCCCGAGCGAGGTGAGCTGATGCGCTACCGCCTCAAATGTCTGACCCCGCTGCTGGTTGGTGACGGCCGCAAGCTGAGCCCTATCGACTACATGGTCTGGAAAGACCACGTCAACGTGCTGGACCAGTGGCGCATTTTCCGGCTCCTCGCCAAGGGCCCGCGCCTGGACAGCTATCTCGCGCAGCTCAAGAACGCCGAGAAGCTCGATTTTGCCTCCTGGGGCGGCTTCGCCCAGAATTACGCCGGCCGCCGCATTCCGTTCGAAAACGCCGCCTATTCCACCTATTGGAATCGCGCCGCCGGCGAGAGCCTGCACATCCCCACCTTCGCCACCGGCGCTGCTGGGCCATATCTGCCAGCTACCGCCATCAAGGGATCGCTGCGCACCGGCATGCTGTTCGCGCACTGGCGCGACGGCATGTTGCAGGACGCGCTGGCCCGCGTGAAAAGCGAGCGCGTCCCGCGCCGTCCCGCCGAAATCGTGGAAGAGCAGGCGCTCGGCCCCACGGGATCGAACCGCATGCGTTTCGTCGGCGCCGGAGATTCCGCGCCGATTGCGACTTCGCGCTTTCAGATCTACCTGCTGCGCACTTCCACGCTGCTGCCGCGCGGCGGCGGCAACTTGGCGCTCGGCTGGAAGCAGAGCCCGCGCGGCGCGGTGGATGGCGCGCGTCCCGAGGAGAGCACTCCGACGTTCGCCGAAATGGCCGTTCCCGGCACCACGTTTGAGGGCGATTGGCAAGAGAAGACGTTCTTCCTCGAACCCGAGGTGCGCCGCTCGATCCGCTGGCCCGAGGCCTTCAATCGCGCCAAAGTTTTCGAAGCCGTCAACGTCTACGCCGCGGGCCTGCTCGCCTTGCAGCGGCAGTACGCCTCCTGGGCCGGTCTGGGCCTGCTCGACCGGAGTCTGGACGAGCTGGAGCAGTGGCTCGGCGGCGCCCGCCAGAGAGGCTCCTGTCTGCTCTCGCTGGGATGGGGCGCCGGCCTCCCCGCCAAAAGTTCCTGGCTGGATGCGAGCAACCCGGACTACCGCCAGATCCTGGAGCAGTTCGGGTTTTACAACCGCGCGCTGGCTTCGAATCTGCCCTTCCCCAAGACGCGCCGCATCGTGTTCTTGAACAACAAGCCCGCCACGCTTCCGGGCTGGGCGGAACTCAGCGTAGAGGGGTGAAGGGGGCGGTCCGGCGCCGCGCCGCGCTCTCGGGTAGCGGTTCGCGCAAGCCGGTTTCGGGCCATCCGGGTGACAGCCGGGCGATTCATTTTGCATCGCTCACCCCCGCGCCAGCCGATTGTTATGACCGGGCCAGGGTCTCAGCCGTGGAAGCCATCGAGAGACGCCTCGGCAGAAAGCTTCGTATTCCACTCCAAAAGTCGCCCGCAAAGTCGGTTCTTCGTAAGCCACCACGAACAAGTGGAAGCACAATCCGACGGACACGCCATACTCAAGGAGGCGCATGTTTGCAAGAATCAGACCTTGGCCCACAATGACGGCGATCACGGCGACGTACATTGGATTTCGAACATAACGGTACAATCCTGTGATGACGAGATGACGCGTCGGAAAAACAGGCGCGGGCGTACCTAACCCTTGGATGGCAAAACGGGCAAGTGAATCGATTAGGACCATAGTTCCCGCGGCGACCAGCACGCCTCCAATAACCCGTAGAGGGAGCCGCCAAATCGCAGGGCTTTCAAGACGCCACCGAGAGATCCACCAAGGCACGAGACCGGCCACAGTGCCTGGGGCAAGCACGAAAAAGAGCGCAGATCCAAGGATTGCAAGGACTCGCCTCATGTGGCTCCTACACTGTATCAGCAGATACGACGCAACCGTGCCGAGAGTTCCACGGCCTATCCAGCACGCGAGAATCACCTGCCCGGACGGCGCCGTGATTACCGTCCCGATTCCAGTTTGTGGATTGTCGTTTGGAAGATGCCCGACCGGCAACTTCATTCCGCTGCCGGAACCGGGCCTACGTAACCGGTTGAGAATGCGATAGGTTCCGGTTTTGGCTTACCGGGGAGTGGCCGGATGACCCCTGGGCAATGGAGCGGCTGGAAAAACGCTTGCAACGGAGGCGGTTCGGTGTATAGTAGGGGAGTTTAGGATGCCGAGATGGAAATTCCGGTTCAACCTTAAGGAGGAATATCCGTGAGAACTGCTGTGCTTACGTCCATGGCGTTGCTGCTCCTTGGTGTGTCCGCGGCGGCAGCGGCCGATATCAGCGGCAAGTGGGCCGCCCAGGTCCCGGGGCCAAATCACCTTCTTTTGGAGCCAACCTTCACCTTCAAGGTGGACGGCGCCAAGCTGACCGGCACTATGACCTTTCCGCTGGGCGACCAGGTTTTCCGCCTGGAGATCACGGAAGGAAAGGCCGGCGGCGATGACGTCTCCTTCGTGGTGGTCGGAAAAATGGGGAACGCGGAGATCAAGTGGAGTTTCACAGGCAAGGTCGCGGGCGACAAGATCGAATTCACGATGGAAATGCAGGGCGGCCCGGGAGGTAGCGCTCCGGGTGAGTATGAGGTTACGGCGAAGAGGGCCGGCTCTTAGTCGCGATTGGGGCCAGCATCGTAAGAAACAGAGGTCACTATGAAAACAAGGCAGCAAATCAGCCGGAGAGAGTTCGTTGGGGCCGGAGTGGCGGCGACCGGCGCGGTGGCTTTCGGGATGACTCCCGCGGCGAGCTCGGCGGTGGAAAGCGGCATCCCGAGTTTTAACGCTCAGATGGAATACCGCCGGTTGGGCAAGACCGGGCTCATGGTCTCGGCTGTCGGCCTTGGCGGCCATTGGAAACGGGTCCAGGCCGTGGTGGGAGGCGGCCCGCGTTACACGGTCGACAGTGCGGACTTCATGAAGAATCGCGCCGATGTGGTGGATCGCTGCATGGCGGTGGGCATCAATCACCTCGACACGGTGGATGGCAACGAAGTACAGGTCTACGCGAAATTGCTAAAAGGGGAGCGGCGCAAGGGCATGTATTTCGGCTATGGCTGGCCGCAGAAGGAACCCCGGGTTCCGCAATTCCAAAAGGCCAAGGCGCTGATGAAGGGTCTCGACGAGAACCTGCAGGCGACCGGCCTCGAGTACATCGATTGGTGGCGGCTGACCGCGTACGAAAACGGGGGCGAGCACACGTTTCACGAAGCCGAAGAGATGGTTGCCGCGCTGGATCAGGCCAAACGGCAGGGCAAGGCGAGGTTCACCGGCGTGACCTCGCACGACCACCAGTGGCTGAAGATGATGATCGAGCAATACCCCGCCCAGATGGATGTGGTGCTGTTCCCGTACACCTCGGATTCGAAAGTGCTGCCGCAGGACAGCCTGCTCGACACCATCCGGAAATACGATGCCGGTGTGCTCGGGATCAAGCCCTTTGCCAGCAACTCGCTTTTCAAGGGCGACGGTTCCGCCGGCAGCCCGTACGCCGAAGAAGATGCCCAGCTTGCGCGCATGGCGGTGCGCTACATTCTGCTGAATCCGGCGATCACCGCGCCGATACCGGGCCTGATCGACGTTGCCCAGGTGGACAACATGGCGAAAGCCGTCCGGGAGCGGCGGGAACTGGACATGAAGGAATCGGCCGGCCTGCGGCAGGCCAACCAGGAGATGTGGGCGAGGCTGCCGGAAAACTATCAGTGGCTAAAGAAATGGGAGTACGTCTAGCGCACATTTCCGCATACGTCGCCGTGGCGGCTTTCTTCGTTGCGCCAGCCACGGCGCGAGCCGCCGGCAATGATCGCTGTTTGGTTTGCCACGTCAACTTCAAGACCGAGGAACTGGCGGCGAGCCACCTGAAGCAGGACATTGGTTGCGAGCAATGTCACGGCAGCTCCAACGCACATTGCAGCGATGAAGACAACGTCACGGCGCCCGACAAAATGTACCCCCGGTCCAAGATCGCGGCGTCATGCGCGGAGTGCCATCCGAAACACAAAGAGAGCGTCCCCGCCGGCGATATGAAGGCGAAGGTTTGTACCGACTGCCACGGCAAACACCGTCTCGCGGTCCGTACCCGCGTATGGGACAAGGAGACCGGCAAGCTGGTCAAGGAGAACTGAACCCCGCTAGCCAAACCTGGCCGGCATGTGGTGCGCGCACTGGCGCGACGGCACGTTCGAGGACGCGCTGGCCCGCTGGCCCGGCGGCGCGCCACGCTCTCGCGGGCCAGCGCAAGTCTTGGTCCAGGTGCGCGATCAGCGCTCCGCTATGCCGCTGCCGGCAACCGCGCCCGGTTCCGGCGCGCCCTGAAACTGCTCCAACGTCTGCAATAGCAGTTCGCGGCGAATGGGCTTCGTCACATATCCATCCATCCCGGCCGCCAGACAACGCTCCTTGTATCCACCCATGGCGTGCGCCGTCATGGCGATCACGGGTGTGTGAGCGCCCGTGTGTTTTTCCATTTCTCGAATCGCGGCGGTAGCCTCGAAACCATCCATTTCCGGCATCTGAACGTCCATCAGGACCAGATCGAACGATTCCGCGGCCATGATCCGCACCGCCTCCCGTCCGTCTCGCGCTACTTCCACCGTGTGGCCGGCCTTTTTCAGGATTGCGCAGGCCACCTTTTCGTTGACGGCGTTATCTTCGGCGAGCAGGATATGGAGGCTTCGTCCACCTGGGCGAATGTCCGGACGCGATCCTGGCGACCTCGTGGTTTTCCCGGGACCTGCCAGATATTTTCCGTTCGCCATGGCCCCCGAAACAGCGGCCATCAACTCGGAGCGGCGAACCGGTTTGGTGAGATAGGCCGCGATCCCCATCTCGCGCGCACGCGCCAAGTCGCCAGCGTGTTCCCCGGAGGTGACCATCAGAACGACCACCTGCTGCGCCGCCGAGACCTCTTGCATCTGCTTTACCAGCCCAAAGCCATCCGTTCCCGGCATGTGCAGGTCCGTCAGCACTACCCGGAACGGATCGCCGCCTTGCGCGTGCGCCTGTATCAGGGCAAGAGCCTGCACGGCGCTTTCCGCCCCTTCGGGCCGCATACCCCAACTCCGCAACTGCCCCTCGAGAATCAAGCGGTTAGTCGCGTTGTCGTCAACCACCAGAACGGATGCCCCAAGGAGCGAACCGTCGCCGGCCGCGCTCTTTTCGACAGGCTCGTGCGGGCTGCCCAACGAGACCGTGAAATGGAACTGGCTTCCCTTGCCGGGTTCGCTCTCCAGCCAGATTCTCCCGCCCATGGCTGTTACGAGACGCTCCGAAATGGCCAAACCAAGACCCGTGCCGCCGAACCTCCGGGCCGTGGACCCGTCGGCCTGAGCGAAGGCTTCGAAGATGATCTCCCTCTTCTCCGGCGCAATCCCAATCCCCGTGTCGCGCACCACAAACTCGAGATCCAGGCTATCTTCGCGGCTCCGCGCCAGAGTTACGGCCAGCGCCACTTCCCCTGCCGCCGTGAACTTGATCGCATTGCCTATCAGATTCATCAAGACCTGTTGCAGCCGGGTGGCGTCGCCGACGACAAACTCGGGGACTTCCGCCTGGACGCCGCCAACCAGTTCCAATCCCTTCTCGTGCGCCCTCGCCGCAAACACCTTGATGGTCATTTCCACCAGATCGCGAAGGTTGAACCGAGTCGGATCCAGCTCCAGACGGCCAGCCTCGATCCTCGAGAAATCGAGAATGTTGTTAATCACCGCCAGCATCAGATCGGCCGATGTCTTGACGGTCTCGAGGTAGTCCCGCTGCATGGCGGTGAGATTCGTGTCGAGGACCAGATCGGTCATGCCGATGACCCCGTTCATGGGCGTCCGGATTTCATGGCTCATGTTGGCCAGGAACTCGCTCTTGGCGCGGCTGGCCGCCTCGGCTTTGTCTTTTGCCACCCGCAGGTCCGCGTTCGATGCGACCAATTCGGCCGTCCGCGCCTCCACCTCCTGCTCCAGGCGATCCCGGTGACGCAGCAGATCCTCGTCCCGGCGCTCGATCTCCGACAACATTCCGTTGAAGGCGTCGGTCAGTTGCCCCAGATCGTCGTCGGCCACCTTCACCGCCCGCGTCGAATAGATCTTCTGCTCCGACACGATCTTGGCGGCGCGCCCCAAATGCGCGATGGGATCGAGGATGATGCCCTGCAGCCGGGAGGCCAGCGCGAACGCCAGAAGCCATGCGCCCAGCAGGATGGCTGAAACGATCGCGGCGAAGCGCCGGAGCCGCGTGTCGAGTTCATCCAGGTCCGATTCCAGGTAGATCGTGCCGATCTTCACTCCATCGAGCCTAATGGTCTTGAACAGAATCAGCCGCCTGGGTTGGAACCACGCGCCGTCAGTCCTGATCGAGGGCACAGCCGCTGCCGGCTCGGACGAACGGCGGTAGCTGGCCAGGGGACGGCCACCGGCCGTTAATACATCGGCGGCTACGATGTGCCGCTCGGCGCGCAGCGTGGAGAGAATCTCCGCCGCCACCGGCCCGTCGTTGAAACTCAGCGCCGCGGTGCTGTTGGCGCCGAGCATCTCCGCCAGCACGTCCAGGTCGTTGCGCATGGAGCTGCGCGCCGCCACGCGGTCGTATGCCAGCATCGCGGCGCAGGCGCATAACAGGGCCAGGGTGACGGTGAGCATGACGACCAGCCGCAGCTTGAGCCTCACGGGGAGGTTCCGGTATGTGTGTGCCGCCTTCATGGCTTGCGTACCGATCACTTCTTTTCCGACTGCGCCAAGCTCAGTAATTTGGCGCTGATGTGCAGCCCCGCGCGATCCGCGGCCGCCGTACTGATCTCGATGCGAATCCTCTCTGCTTCCAATTTGAAATTGACGACGCCGCCGCTGGCCAGAAAACCTTCGGATTCTCCCACCGTAAGTACGCTTTTGCCTCCCAGCGCTTCGAGCCATGCCCGCCAACGCTTGCGCTCGGACGCTCCCATAAAGACGATCTGACACCGGCTGGCTTGTTGCTCATTGGCGACCTGCCGCACGCTCAGCGTCCGGTTTCCGACCACGGTTTCCCGCGCCGCTCGATCCAGCCCCGGGCCAAATGGATTCTCTCCCAGGATGCAGATGGCGATGGGGGCGCCCGGCCCCTGGAAGGCTTGCGGCGGCCAATCGACGAACTTGGTGAAATTCAGGAGGAACGCCCCCTTCACCTGATACTCCACCGCTACCGGTTCCGCCCCCCAGGCCAGGTGCGGGATGGCGATGAGGACAACGATCATGGCCCGGTGATGTCGAAACCACCCAAGCGTCGGCATGAGTGCCGACGCGTCACGCTGAAGCGTGCGCCACAATGTGGCGCAGGCACTCTGGCTGGTAGCGAAATGACTGAGACGGTCCGCTAGCATTGGTTCCGCACGGATCTATTGCTTCTGCCAGACCTCCAGGCCGAAGTAGAGCGTCCTGCCCCGGACTACCGGGATGGTATTCGGCGAGTTGGTCCCCAAAGCCGGAAGCCATACTGGATTGTTCGCCAGGTCGTCGCCATGCACAAACAACGCCAAGCCCTGCGACCTGTTCTTCAACCAATGTTTCGTCAGGTCGAAACGCACGTGAGCGCTCACGGAGTGAAACGCCTCCGGCCGGGGGTTGATGGATGCCGCATAGCCGCCAAGGTGCCCCTGATAGGCATCGAACACGCTGACATCGGCTCCGTTCTCCGCCATATAACTAACGCCCGCCTTTGCCCCCAGGCTCGGAATAGCGCTCAGGTCTGCGATCGAGTTGTCGTGGTTGACCTGGTACAGCACGGACCCCATGAGGAACCAGCTTCGCCGGATGTAGTATTTGCCTTCCGAATCGATTCCCTGAAAAATGGCGGGGTCGCTGAGATTATAGTAATGCGCCGGAAGGGTGCTGCCGTCCTCAAAGATAAGTTGCGCCTCCCGGCTGTGAAAATAGTCGAAACTGGCTTGAACCCGGTTGCCCTGATAAACCACTTGCAAGTCCAGGGTCCCCACCTTCTCGGGAACCAGTTTGGGGTCCCCTTTCAGCCCGGGGTGATTCAGCCCCGTTTCATCGAGGCTGGGAGCGCGGAACGCACCGCCGTACAGCGCCTTCAGCGTGAAGTGGGCGGCCGGATTCCACAGGATGCCGGCTCGCGGAACCACATTCAAAGCGATGCTGCCGATCTTATTCGCCTGCAACCCGCCAATCAGCTTCAGATCGCCGGTCAGCCTATGCTCGTGCTGGATGTAGAATCCGGCTCCCCACCGTTGCGCGTCTTCGTCGACCAGGGTCGGTTGCTCGCCATAGTACAGCTCCGTGCCCCGGATGTGGTTGATCACGGTTCCAAACGTCAGCCGGTCGCGCTCCGAGAAAGTCACGAAGTTGGTCCACTCGAAATCCGCTTCATTCGCGTCTCTGTGAGCTTCGGGATACTCCGGCGCGTCCAGCTCGGTTCGAGTGTAGTCGAGATTGAAGGTCATCTGCCATCTGGGGGCCGCTTTCAGAGAGTACCCAAGGTCGCCAAATCCCCTCTTCGATCGCACGTCCCCCACGATTCCTCTGACGAATGAAGCGTCCTCCACGGCCGTGTAAGAGGACATGAAACTGAAGCCCTTGTAGTCGACGCCGAGGTACGCCCCTTCGCCATCGTCCCTTAGCGTGGCACTCTGCAAGTAAGCCAGGTTGGAAGGGTTATGGAAACTCTGGAACACGGCGCCCCACTGTGGCATCTGGTGGTACTGGGCCCCCTCCACTACATTGAGACCGTTTCGCTCGAAGAGGATCTCTTCGGAGGCCGCCGCCTCACCCGCGCCGCCACCGGCCGCACTGGCATGAAAGCCATTGCCCTCGGCCTTTTGAGTGATCAGGTTGATCACCCCGGAATAGGCGTCCGAACCATAGAGCACGGAACCGGGACCTTTGATCACTTCGATTCTTTCGAGCAGATGGACCGGAAAGGACTCCAGAATGTCGCTGCTGACTCCGCCCTCGATCACCTCGCGCACGGGACGCCCGTTGATCAGGATGAGAATATGCCCCGAGTCCGTGCGGGTCTGGTCGCCCCGCGCGGCTATGATGCTGCGATCGGCGAAAAAGGCGCTGCTGCCGGTAAGCCCCGCTACGCGCTCCAGGATCTCGATCAGCGTGACGCCGCCAAACCGGCGCAACTCGTCCTTGGTCACCACGGACATATCGCTGGGCGCGCCGGAGAGCTTTTCGGAGAACTTGGAGGCCGTCGTCACCTTGATGTTCGACAGCGCGTCGAGATCCATTGAGAACACCCCGCTTGGTCCGCCTTCCGGCTGGGGGCCGTCTGGCGGTTGTTGGCCGAAACCCGCTGTGGCTGTCAACCACAGCGCAGCGAGGCCTGTGAACCGAAATCGACTGCTTGCCACGTGGATATCCACCTCCTGTATCCCTATCGGCGGAGCGCCCGTTTTACTTGATAGGAGGCGGCCGGGACGCCGGCGGAACGGGGACGAGACTCCGGACGGTTCATTCCGCCGAGAGAATCTCGTCGACCGTGGCGGTAATTTGCGTGGGGCTGAATGGCTTCTGGAGGAACGCCACGCCGGGCTGGAGAATGCCCTGGCGCATGGTTTCATTCGGCGCGTAGCCGGAGATGAACAGGACGCGAAGGCCTTCCCGGCGCGCGGTCAGGCGCGCAGCCAATTCACTGCCGGACATTCCGGGCATCACCACGTCGGTGATGAGCAGATCGATGGAGCGCACCTGCGAATCCGGCAGGGCCAATGCCCGCGGACCGCTGTCCGCCTCAATGACGCGGTAGCCGGACGACCGCAAGACGCGCCTGATGAGATTGCGAACAGACGTTTGATCTTCCACCAGCAGAATGGTGCCCTGTCCGGATCGAGAACGTTCCGCGGCGGGGGTGGAGGGTAGCTGGCCGGCTTCGGCATCGACCCGGGGGAAGTAGACGGTGAAGGCCGATCCCGCGCCGGGTTCGCTGCGGACCGCGATGGCGCCCCCGCTCTGCTTGACGATCCCGTAGACCATCGCCAGGCCGAGACCGGTTCCCTTGCCGAGTTCCTTGGTGGTGAAGAACGGTTCGAAGATGCGCGCACGCGTGCGTTCATCCATGCCCACCCCGGTATCGGTGACGGCGAGCGAAACGTAGGCGCCGGGTGCGATATCCCGGTCGTGATCGCCCGCGGCGGGCTCCAGGTCCAGGTTGGCCGTCTCAATCCGGATTTTCCCCCCATCAGGCATGGCATCGCGGGCGTTTGCAACGAGGTTCATCAGAACCTGGCCGACCTGCCCGGTGTCGGCCATGGCCGCGCCGAGCCCGGGGGCCAGCACGGTGGCGACCTCGATGTTCTCCGGCACGAGGCAACGGAGCATCGCCTCCATGGAGGAGACGATCTGGTTCAACGAGACGGGGCTCGGCGAGAGGATCTGTTGCCGGCCGAATGCGAGTAACTGGCGGGTGAGCGTGGCGGCGCGCTCGCC
>JBAWDI010000770.1:0-9366 GCA_049590695.1 Bryobacteraceae bacterium | reverse complement strand
TCTCCAGACCGCGGTGCGGGCGAAAGATCAGAATATCGCCGACACGATCGAGAACCTTCGTGCGGCGACTGAAAACCTGAACGCGCTGACAGAGTCCGTGAAGCAGCGTCCGTGGAGCCTGATACGGATCAGGCAGCCCGAGGACCGAAAGGTTCCCAAGAAATGAGGACTCCATGACCACCAAGACTCTGATATGCATGAGCGCCTGCATGGTGGCGCTGCTCATGGCTGGTTGCGGGGGCAAGATCCGGTATCCGCACTACTACGCGCTCGACATCCCTCCTGCGCCGAGCCCAGCGGCAACCGATGCGCGCCTGCCGGCCACGCTTGCGGTGCGCCGATTCGAAGCGTTGCCGTACCTGCGACAGGGGCGGATTGTGTACCGTCCAGGCCCGGCGGAAATTGGCTTTTACGATTATCACCGGTGGGCTGCCGATCCCGCGACGACGGTGACGGCGGCAATGATCGATTCACTCCGCTCCTCGCGGCTATTCTCATTCGTGAGGCCGTACGACGGTCAGAGCCGGCAGGACTATCTCATGAGCGGCCGGCTCGAACGGCTGGAAGAGATCGATTCCGCTGGCAATGTCCGCGTGGAAGCCAGGATATCTGCCGAGTTGTTCGATCTCCGGACCGGCGAAACCGTGTGGACCGGCGATGCAGATGAGACTTCCGAAGTAGAAACACGCAACATAAACTCGGTTATCCAGGGAATGACTCATGCTGTGCAAAAGAGCATAAGCCGGCTCGTGGCCAGCCTGGACCGGCAATTCGTTGCGAAATCAAGGGAGGTGCGATGAGCACTCCGAACCCAACCCAGCCTGCTGCCCCATCCGTCGGTTCCCCACCGGTGGCCAGCGGACTGACCTCACAGGAAGCCGAGGCACGACTCGGCCAGTTTGGTCCCAATGATCCCGTCCCTTCCAAACACCAATCGCCCGTTGTCGACTTTCTGCGCCTTTTCTTGAATCCGCTGGTGCTGATACTGCTGATCGCTGCCCTCCTTTCCGCCTTTCTCGGAGACGCTGCGGACTCGGCGATCATTACCGTCATCGTCCTCCTCAGCACCGCGCTCGATTTCACCCAGACCTATCAGTCGCGGCGAGCCATCGAGCAACTGCGGCAACAGGTGGCGCCTACCGCTACCGTGCTGCGCGACGCCAAGTGGCAGGAAATCCGGCGAAGCGACATCGTGCCCGGGGATGTCGTACGGCTGTCGGCCGGAGACCTGGTCCCGGCGGACGCGCGCCTTCTGGAATCGCGCGATCTTTTCGTCCTGCAAGCGTCATTGACAGGCGAATCGCTGCCGGTCGAAAAGCAGGCGCGCGGCGAGGAAGTCTCCACCAAGCCCGACGCGGGGAATATGGTCTTCATGGGTACCTCCGTCGTCAGCGGAACTGCGAGCGCCTTGGTGGTGGCGACCGGCGCCAAGACGTCGTTCGGCGACATTGCCGTCCGCCTCGCCGGCCGCCCCGAGCCAACCGCATTCGACCGCGGCCTGAAGGATTTCAGCCTGCTCCTCACCCGTACCGTGCTCTTCCTGGTCATTTTCCTGGTGGTAATCAGTCTGGTCAGGCATCGGGATCCTTTTCAGTCCCTCTTGTTTGCAGTGGCACTGGCCGTCGGCTTGACGCCGGAATTTCTTCCTATGATCGTCTCCGTGACCCTCTCCAAGGGCGCGCGGGCGATGGCGAAGAAGAAGGTGATCGTCAAACACCTCTCAGCCATCCAGAACCTCGGCGGAATTGACGTGTTGTGCAGTGACAAGACCGGGACGCTCACCAGCGGCAACATGAAGCTCGACCGGTCCCTCGGTCCCTTCGGAGAACCGTCTGAGCGGGCACTGGCTTTGGCGTATAGCAACAGCAAGTTCGAGACGGGAATTCGAAGTCCGCTCGACGTGGCCATTCTGCAAAACCCCGAGCCGGTAGGGACGACTGCCTACGAAAAGCGGGACGAGATCCCCTACGATTTCGAGCGCCGCCGACTCTCGATCGTGGTGGAGCGACAATCAGAGCGGCTTCTGATCACAAAGGGGGCGCCTGAAGGAATCCTCGCCCGATCGGTCACTTATGAATCTGACGGCCGCACCGGACCTTTGGATTCGGCCGCGCTCGATCGCTGCCGGGCGGTTTACGAAGAATTGAGCCGCCAGGGATTTCGGGTTCTCGCCGTGGCTTATACCGAGGTCGAGGCTCGCCCCAACTACTCGGCTGACGACGAACGGAATCTAATCCTGGCAGGTTTTCTGGCCTTTTCCGACCCGCCTTTGCCGGATGCCGCCGAAGCCTTGGCCGCGCTGCGGCGGGACGGAGTGCAAGTGAAGGTCATCACCGGCGATGGGGACCTCGTCACATCTCACGTCTGCAGCCAGGTCGGCCTCGAATCAGGCAAGATCGTGCTCGGCGATGAACTGGAGCGCATGAGCGATGCTGCATTGGCGCACGTCGCCGAGGTGACCACGGTCTTCGCGCGGGTGTCGCCGGCGCAGAAGAACCGCATCATCATGGCGCTGAAACATCGCGGCCACGTCGTGGGATACATGGGCGATGGAATCAACGATGCTCCCTCTCTTCATGCGGCCGACGTGGGCATTTCGGTCGCATCGGCTGTGGACGTGGCCCGTGAAGCCGCCGACATTATCCTCGTCGAGCCAGGCCTGGATGTTCTCGCCAGCGGCATCGTCGAAGGGCGCAAGGCCTTCGGCAACGTAATGAAGTACCTGCTGATGGGTACCAGCTCGAACTTCGGCAACATGTTCAGCATGGCGGGTGCTTCTCTGTTCTTGCAGTTCCTTCCCATGCTGCCCACGCAAATCCTGCTGAACAACTTCATGTACGACCTGTCGCAGCTCACCATCCCAACCGACAATGTCGACCCCGAATATCTCCGAAAGCCGCAGCATTGGGATATTAGCCTGATCCGGAATTTCATGGTGTTCATAGGACCGATCAGCTCGATTTTCGATTTCCTGACCTTCTACGTGCTGCTGCACTTCTTCCATGCCGGTGAAGTGCTTTTCCACACGGGCTGGTTTGTAGAATCGCTGGCGACACAAACGCTGGTGCTTTTCGTCATTCGCACCATGCAGAATCCACTGCGGAGCCGGCCCAGCGGGCCCCTGATAGCAACCGTACTAATTATTGTAGCGGCCGGCAATCTGCTGCCGTTCAGTCCGCTAGCAGGTCCACTCGGCCTCGCACCGCTGCCGGGAATCTACTTCGTTTATCTCGCGACAGCGACAATCGCATATCTGGTGCTGGTTGAGTTTGGCAAGCGTCTCCTTCTCAGTCGCAAGCCGGGGGGGGAGCAATTGAGCGACGAAATGTCGCGGAACCGAAGCGCGCGGGTCACACATTGGCGAGCCAGAGTCGCCCACGCGTCCTCAATGCAAGGAAGCTACTTATGAAAGTCTGTGAATTGATGGGTCCAAAAGTCGTCACAGTAGGCCCCAAGAAGCCGCTGCGCGAGATTCTTCAGCTTATGCTCCGCTACCATCTGAACGATATTCTGATCGTAGACAGCGAGCAAAGGCTCGCAGGGATTGTCACATACCCTGATTTGTGTCGCAAGTTACTCCCAACCGAGAAAGACTTGATGGAGCACGAAGAATACATTACAACTCCTCAGTTGATGGAAGATCGCGTTAGAGACATCGCGAGTATTCCAGTCGACGAGCTCATGACGAGGAACGTCATTACCGTATCCCCTGATCTTGAGGCGCTCAAGGCCGGGGCGATAATGCTCGCCCACCGCGTCAAACAACTGCCGGTGGTCCGAGACGATAATGTAATCGGGATCGTCAGTCATACAGACATTGGTTGGGGCGTGATGATGCAGTATGCTGAATGTATGAAGGGTTGAAGGTGCATCAGCTTCTTCGGCATATTGCACATGGCAGCGGCTGGGTTTCGGTCCAGCTGTGGCATTGCCGGTTCCGGCGAGGTTGGCAATTCCCGGAACGTTTGTCATCGCCGCCGCTACTGGTCCGCCTTCCGCTGGTCCCGGAGGAAGTTCCGGTTTCGGCGTGATCGCGAGCGCGCCCGGATCGCTCGGCGCACGGTACTACGAGCCACGGTCACTCTGCGCTGTGCGGTAGTGGTTGCAGTGGAACCGTAGTGGTTCCTACCGGAATTTCGGTTGCCGTGGGTTCCCGGCCACGGGAATCCCCAACCCTTCAAAACTTTGCCCATGGCGTTCCCGCACTTCACGCACCTCAAGTCAAGCCGACTGGCTCGATCCCTTGAAGGTGAGCCCGCCATCGATTG
The DNA here is from genome assembly GCA_049590695.1 of Bryobacteraceae bacterium. Classification (GTDB taxonomy): domain Bacteria; phylum Acidobacteriota; class Terriglobia; order Bryobacterales; family Bryobacteraceae; genus Fen-178. The sequence continues at coordinate 5,098 of JBAWDI010000770.1, read as the reverse complement.
CCTACCGATACGAACCCCCTAACTAAGACCAGAGTTATGTCCCCTACGGCTATCGCAAGCCGGCCCCGCCATTTCGTCTCCCGAAACCGCCGTGGAAAAACCACTGAGGGGCGCACTGCGATTTGCGGTAGCGGTTTGGTAGCGGTTCCGACGGGAAACTCGGTTGCCGTGGGTTGCCATTCATGGGAAACTCGCACCCCTGTCGCCGTTTCCCGTGGGCGCCCGTGCGCAGAACGCACCTCAAGCTAGTGCGTCTGCCAATTCCGCCACCTCCGCGTTTCGGGATGCTACTTTTTGGCTGGCGCTGGCTGCGCCGGAGCCGGTGCGTTTTGCCGATTCGCCGGCGGCAAAGGAATCTGCATCGTCTTTCCGCCCGACGGGGTCACGTTGATGGGCCGGCCCGGAGCCGGAATCTGAACCGGAGCCGGCGCACCCTTCACCGGAGCGCTGCCTGCCGGCGTGCCCTCCAGGACCGTCGCGCCTAAGCCCGCATTGCGCGTGGCCAGGATCGAAAGCGACAGCGAGGTAATCATAAAGAGTACCGCCGAGATGGTGGTCGCCCTCGAGAGCAGCGAGGCCGAGCCGCGCGGGCCAAAAGTCGTCTGCGACCCCATGCCGCCAAACGCGCCGGCCAGGTCCGCCGCCTTCCCGCTTTGCAGCAATACCACAATAATCAGGAAAATGCAGACCACGATATGAATCAGCAAAATCAGAATATACATCGTTGTGCTTCCAGTATAGGCAATCGGCGGACCGCCGGTCAAACCGGAACGCCGCGGCGCGGCGGGCCGGAAGGGCTTGCCGGCGGCCGCAACTGCCTGGCATAGCTCAAAAACAGGTCCATCCCCTGGTATTCGCGCGGGCCCAACTCGTTCACAATTCTCCGGGTCAGATATTCTTCGACGAATTCGTGCGGGAAACCGCGGCGCGGGGCCTCGGACGCCACAATCTCTGGGATGCGCGCGCGGCCGTAGCGGCAGGACTCCCGAAAGGCCTCGGCCACCTCCGGCGTAACCACACCCGGGCGGGCCGCCCACACGGCGAACACCATGGGCAACCCGGTCATCTCGACCCACTCGCCGCCCAAATCGTAAACGTAATAGGGCAGGCGGGCCGGATCGATGCGCAAGGCGGGGTCTCCAATGATGACGGCCGCATCGGCAATCCGCAACATGGCATCCAGATCGGGAGGATGCGAAATCGACACGGGCGCCGCGCCATAGCGGCGTTCCAGGACGATACGGACCAACTCGACCGAGGTCCGCGAACTGGAATCGGCCGCCAGAGTCCGGATTTCCGGCGCCGGGCGCGAGGAGATCAGCAGAATACTGCGCACCGGGCCGCGACAGGCGATGCCAGCGCCGGGTATGACCTCGAGGTCCTGGCGGGTCAACTCGAACGAGGGGATGATGCCGATGTCGGCGGCGCCGGCGGCCAAGTCGTCGGCACAGCCCGACGGGATGCGGAAATCCAGGTCGAAAAGACCCTGCTGCGGGCCGTGCAGCATCCCCCAAACCAGCGGAGTTGTATTCAGATAGCCGACCGCGGAGACCCGCAGCCGGCCAGCAGTGGTTGGGATCAACCCCCAGTGTAGCAGAGGGACTGAAGAGTACGGTACGACGCCAGTACTGGCGCGTGTTTGATCGCGCTCCCGTGTTTGCTATGCTTTAGAGAGAGCGCTTTCCGTGTCGCGCCATCCTTGAGGATTCCATGAAAATCAAGCATAGCTCCGTCTTGTTTCTGACGTTATTGGGCGCCACCGCGGCTTACTCACAGATCACTCTGAACACCGTTCCAGCCCGCGCCATCGGCGCGCCGGCGCCGCCGCCAAAGTCCTGTGGTTCGCCCCAACTGATTCCTGAGAACGCCAACCCGAACCTGGTGGAAGGCCGCGAGTTGTACTCGCCACAGGGTATCGCCGTGGACAACTCCACCTCGCCGCCCATGGTCTACGTCGCCGACACCGGCAACAACCGCGTGCTGGCCTGGAAGAACGCCGCCAGTTTCAGCAATGGGGCCATGGCCGACCTGGTGATTGGGCAACCCGACCTTTGCAGCACCTTCGCTTCTGGACCGGGCACCACGTTTTCGACCGGTCTGAATGCCCCGAGCGGCCTGGCGGTGTACAAGAGCGATCTTTACGTCGTGGACAGCGGCAACAACCGCGTGCTGCGTTACCCCAAGCCGTTCTCGCAGACCAGCCAGGTGTTGCCAGACCTGTACGTCGGCCAGCCAAGTCTGAATTCCCGCGCGCCGGATCAACCCAACGGGCTGGTCAGTGCGCAGGGGATTTACACAGCCTCGAGCAGCCAGGTCTTTGCGGCCAATATTGCCTTCGACAGCGCGGGGAACTTGTGGATGACGGACCCCGGCAACCGGCGCGTACTGCGATTCCCGGCGGCCGCCGTCGCCACGGGAGGGGGCGGGCTTACGGCCGATATAGAGATCGGCCAGGTGAATTTCGTCAGCGCGCAGAAGACGCTGGATCCGACCAACGTCAATAGCCAATTGGTCACCAACCAGTTTGCGGTGCCGGACGGTATTGCCTTCGATGCGGCAGGCAACCTTTTCGTGTCCGACAGCGATTTGAGCGTGTCGAACACCACCATACCCGGGCGCGTCCTGGTTTTCACGGCGCCGTTCTCCTCCGGCATGGGCGCCGCGCGGATCATGGGAGTACTGCAACAGCCGGCAAGCGGAGCCACGATCACGCAAGCGCAGATCGATCACATCCGGATGTTCGATCCGCAGAGCATTTTCGCGCTCCCCAACAACCAGGGCATCGGGGTGGTCGATACCGATAGCAGTCGAATCTTGCTCTTCGACCCGTACACCGCCGCGCCAGCAGCCGGCAGCTCATGGGACCCGAACACCTCGTTTTCGCCGCAAGCGAAGACCATCATCGGACAGGCAAACAGTTGCGTGGCCTATCCGTCGCAAGCGTGCCGCGCCGCCAACAACGGGAACCCTTCACCCTCCGCCAGCACGCTGGCCTACCCGTCGGCCGTTGCCGTTATTCTCGCTAGCGGCGACCTGCTGGTTGCCGACGCCGGCAACAACCGCGTCATCGGCATGCCGCAGCAAGGGGGCGCCTACGTGCCCACCATGTCCGCCAACCGGGTGCTCGGCCAGGACTATATGAACACCTTCTCCATCAACCTGATCGAAGGGAAGGAGTTTGCGTTCACCGCGCAGAGCAGCCAGGGCCTTTTGGCGGATGCGGGCTTGGCCATCGATAGCACCGGCGACACGCCGCACCTCTACGTGGCCGACCCGTACAATAACCGTGTGCTGGGCTTCAAGGATGCGCGTAAACTGACGCCGGGCTCCCCAGCGGATATCGTCATCGGCCAGCCGGACATGCACACGGCGCTGTGTAACTATCCGAGCGGCAATCTCAACCAGCCCGGGCAATCCAATCTGTGCGGCCCCATCGGTCTGCTGGTGGATTCCAGCGGCAACCTCTACGTAGCGGATTCCGGCAACGGGCGCGTGATGCGGTTTCCCACGCCGTTCGCGCAACAGAGCAGCAGCTTGCAGCCCGCCGACCGCGTGGTGGGACAGGCCGGCTTCTACTCCAAGGTTACCGACCCCAGCCCCGCCACCATGGCCGCGCCGTACGGGCTGGCATTGTCGGGCGTCAACGGACTGCTGGTTTCGGATGTGCAGCTCAATCGCGTGCTCTACTTCCCCATGGCCAACGGCGACCTCACTTCACCCCAGGGGGAGGCGGCCACCGTGGTATTCGGACAGACGGGCTTCAATGTAGTCGGGAAACCGACCGTGATCGACGATACCGTCATGACCGCGCCGCGACACGTGGCGGCAGACTCCAGCGGCCGGCTTTACGTGGCGGACACCGGTAACAACCGGGTGATGATCTTCGGAGACCCCCACGATGTGAACACGGCCAGCAAAGGCGCTCACGCGCTGCTCACTATCACCACCGGCCTCAGTGCGCCGCGCGGAATCTTCGTCAGCTCGCTCACCGGTGAGATTTGGGTCGCCGATACAGGTAACGGCCGAAGCCTGCGGTATCCCAGTTTTGAACAGTATTTCGTGACCAACACTTACAACTTCAGCATTTCGGGATACTACAGTGCGCCACTGGCGCTGGCCCAGGACCAGTACGGCGATCTCATGGTCGCCGACGCCTACAACCGCGTGGAATTCTACTACCCCGGACTGGCTTGGCAGAACGCCGCCAGCTACGTCACCAATTACCTCGCGCCGGGAGTGCTCGCCACCATCTACCCGCTAGGCGTCACATTCGGCACGAATACCGCCAACTCCAACCAACAGCCCAACCCCGTGCCCTACCCCACGCTTCTAGCCGACACGCAGGTGCTGTTCAATGGCCAGCCGGCGCCCGTGCTCCTTGTGTCGCCGGGACAAATCAACTTCATGATCCCCATGAGCGCGTCCACCAGCGGCAACGTAGACGTGCAGGTGGTGCGGCAATCCACCGGCCAGATTCTCACCGACGGGCTGGTGGCCATGAACACGGTTTCTCCGGCCATCTTCGCCGGAGGCTTGGTCAACTGCTCTCTGGCCGGCGGAAAGTGCCGTCAGGCGGCCGTGGTGAACGATGCCGACGGGACTGTGAACGGTCCCAACAACCCGGCCGCGGCTGGTTCGTACATTTCCATCTACGCCACAGGACAGGGTTTTGTGCAGGGCGCCCCGTCAGACGGAGACATTCCGCGATCGGGGCTGGTACAGACTTCGGCATTGCCCAAGGTCTTTATCAACGCCTGCTACGTGGACGATGCGGCTTGCACCGGGGAAACAGGCGTCGAGAACGTCCAGTTTTCCGGGCTCTCGCCGCAGTTTCCGGGAGTCTGGCAAATCAACGTGCGCATTCCCAAGAACACGGGGCCGGGAGCGCAGGTTCCCCTCTTCATTCTGATGAACAACTATAACAGCCTGGCTTCAGCCGGCTACGTCACCACCATCGCGGTGAAGAACCAATAGAGTAGCGCCAGGTCGTACGCGCCGGCGGATCAGCGCTCCGGCGCCCGCTCCCGCGGAGGTCCCGGGGCCCTGGTCCGCGTGCGCTTCAGCGCGTACATGTTGCGGTCGGCCTCGTCCAGCGTCT
>JBAWDI010000769.1:0-3486 GCA_049590695.1 Bryobacteraceae bacterium | reverse complement strand
ATGGGCAGGAGCGCATTCTTCAACGAGTTCTGCTTAAAGATGTCGGCAAAGGATGTGCTGACGACGGCGCGGAAGCCGAACTGTGTCAGCGCCCACGGTGCATGCTCGCGCGAGCTGCCGCAACCGAAATTATCACCCGCCAGCAGCACCTGCGCGCCCTGAGCCCGCGGCTGGTTCAGAATGAAGCCGGGCTTGGGGTTGCCCTGGGCGTCATAGCGCCAATCGCAAAAAAGCTGCCGGTCGAGGCCCAGCTTGGTGGTGGTCTTCAGAAAACGCGCCGGAATGATCTGGTCGGTATCGATGTTGTTGATGGCGAGCGGCGCCATCCGGCTTTCGAAATTGGAGAATGGCTTCATAGCATCGTCCTCACATCGGTGACCACGCCCGTGATGGCGCTGGCCGCGGCGGTCAGCGGGCTGGCCAGGAACGTGCGCCCGCCCTTTCCCTGCCGTCCTTCAAAGTTGCGGTTGCTGGTGGAAACACTGTACTGGCCGGGCGTGAGCTGGTCGGGGTTCATGCCGATGCACATGGAGCAGCCTGGCTCGCGCCATTCGCAACCGGAGGAGCGAAAGATCTCCGGCAGCCCCTCGGCGATGGCCTGGCGCTTCACCTCCTGCGAGCCAGGCACCACCAGCACGCGCACGTTGGGGCTGACCTTGCGGCCGTCGAGCAGGGCCGCAGCGGCGCGCAAGTCGGAGATGCGCCCGTTGGTGCAGCTTCCGATAAAGACCACGTCGATAGGCCGCCCCAGCAGCGGCTTTCCGCCTTCGAGCCCCATGTACTTCAGCGCCTTGGTTATGGAATCCCGGGCCATCGCGTCAGTCACCTGTGCTGGATCGGGAATGGGCGCCGTGATCGGCACGCCCATGCCGGGGCTGGTTCCGTAGGTGATCATGGGCTCGAGCGCGCCGGCATCGAGAGCCACGCCGCGGTCATACGCGGCGCCCTCGTCCGTGGGGAGTTCTTTCCAACGCGCGACGGCCGCGTCCCAATCCGCTCCTTTTGGCGCGTGCGGGCGCCCGCAGAGATACTGGAAGGTGGTGTCGTCGGGCGCCACCAGCCCCGCGCGCGCGCCTCCCTCGATGGACATGTTGCACACTGTCATGCGCTCTTCCATGTCCAGGGCGCGGATGGCGCTGCCGGTGTACTCCAGGACGCTACCCGTGCCGCCGCCGACGCCGATCTTCGCAATCAGCGCCAGGATGATGTCCTTGGCCGAAACACCGGGCTTCAACCGCCCATCCACGCGCACCCGATAGGTCTTCGACTCGCGCTGCAGCAGGCATTGCGTGGCCAGCACATGTTCCACTTCACTCGTGCCGATTCCAAAAGCCAGCGCGCCAAAAGCGCCGTGCGTGGCGGTATGGCTGTCGCCGCAGACCACCGTCATGCCGGGCTGCGTCAAGCCCAGCTCCGGCCCGATCACATGGACCACGCCCTGCCAGTCGCTGCGAACGCCGAGACAGCGAAGGCCGAATTCGGCGCAGTTGGCTTCCAGTTGCGCGAGCTGTTTGGCGGCGATCTCGTCGACGATGGGCAGCGACCGGTCGGTGGTCGGTATGCTGTGATCGGCCGTGGCAATGGTGAGATCGGGACGCCGGACCTTCAGCCCGCGCTCGCGCAGGCCCTGAAAAGCCTGCGGCGAAGTGACTTCATGAACCAGGTGCAGATCGATGTAGAGCAGCGCCGGAGCGCCGGGATCTTCGTGGACTACGTGAGAGTCCCAGAGTTTTTCTATGATGGTGCGTGGCATAAATATTGGGGCCAGGGGCCAGGGCACGGCGCCCCTACCTTCAGACTACCCTACTTTGGGCAACTACATACTCGGCGCGCCCGGACCGGGATCGAATCGGATTCGCTTCGACAGCGTTCGACGGACTGGGCACGCATTGGCGGCGTGCAACAACTTGTCTTTCTGCACGGGGGTCAATTCACCGTCCAGATCGATTTCATAGTGGAAAACAACCTCGTCGGGATGGCTGCGGTCGATGCTCACCTTTGTCTCTACGGAACGAAGTGGAATCGCATGGTTATCCGCATACATCCGCACCGCGATGTTCACGCAACTCGCCAAAGCCGCTGCCAGCAAGTCATGTGGCCGGAAGCCGGAATGCTGCCCGCCTTTGTCGGCGGTGACGTCGGAGATCCCCTGATGTTCACCGTCGGAAAACCGAGTCTGGTATCGGGCCGACTGGCTAGTGGAGCAGATCATTTCTCTATTCTCGCCGGGGTGCGTCAAGTATATGGATGCCCTACTTCGATTGTTTGGTTGAGCGGGGGCTGGTAGGCCCCTCGCTCAACCGATCGCGGCGCACACCGATTCTCCCACCTGTTCGGTGGTGGCGGGCGCGCCCGAAGGCCGCAGATCCGCGGTGACGTTGCCACTTTCGAGCACGGCTTCGATGGCCGCATCCACCGCGGAGGCTTCTTCCTTTAAACCGAAACTGTAAGACAGCATGGCCGCCACCGAACCAATGGCAGCCAGTGGGTTGGCTTTGTTCTGCCCGGCGATGTCGGGCGCCGAGCCATCGACCGGCAGATCCATGCGCTTAATCCGCCGCCACCCGCTCGGCCACCTCGCCGGCCCGAATCAGCGCCTCGATCTCCTTGTCCATGAGACCCTTCTTGCGGTGGTCCGCCACCGCGATGAAGCGATGGTACAGGCCGTCCAGCTCCTGCTTCGATAGATTGTAGCCCAGGTCCCTGGCGCGCTGGTTGAGCGCGTGCCGCCCGCTGTGTTTGCCCAGCACCAGCCGGCCTTCCGGCACGCCGACCGAGCGCGGATCGATGATCTCGTACGTGGTCTTCTCCTTCAGGTAGCCGTCCTGATGGATACCCGCCTCGTGCGCGAACGCGTTCAGGCCTACGATGGCCTTATTGGGCTGCGGTCCGAAGGTGATGATGGAGCTCAGCAGCTCGCTCGCCGAAAAGAGATGCTCGGTGCGAATTCCGGTGTGGCAGTGGTAGAAATCGCCGCGGGTCTTCAGAATCATGACGACCTCTTCCAGCGAGCAGTTGCCGGCGCGCTCGCCGATGCCGTTGATGGTGCACTCCACCTGCCGCGCGCCGGCTTCCACGGCCACGATCGAATTGGCCACCGCCAGCCCCAGGTCGTCGTGGCAATGCACGCTGACGATGGCGGTATCGCCCAGCGCCTGGGCCACATGGCCGATCAGGGCGCCGTATTCATGCGGCACCGAGTACCCCACCGTATCCGGAATGTTGACCGTGCGCGCCCCGGCCGCCACCACGGCCTTGGAGATCTTTTCCAGGTACTCGAGCGCGGTGCGCGCACCGTCCTCGGCCGAGAACTCCACGTCGTCCACGTATCGCCGCGCCAGCTCGACGGCGGCCACGGCTTCCTCCAGCGCCTGCTCCTCGGATTTCTTCAGCTTGTACTTGAGGTGAATCTCGCTGGTGGCGATAAAGGTGTGAATGCGCGGCCGTGGGGCGTGGGCCAGCGACTTGGCGGCGCGCTCGACGTCC
>JBAWDI010000768.1:0-2441 GCA_049590695.1 Bryobacteraceae bacterium | reverse complement strand
GGTCGCCATCAAAGTCTCTGAGGCGCGGTTCAACGCCCGGTTCGAGCGCGAAGCCCGCGCCGTGGCGGCGCTGAACCATCCGCACATTTGCACGCTCTACGACGTCGGGCCGAACTACCTGGTGATGGAGTACGTGGAGGGCCATCCCTTGCATGGTCCGCTGCCGTTGGCGCAGGCGCTTCGGCTGGCCATCCAGGTGGCGGATGCCCTGGAGGCGGCGCATCGCAAGGGGATCGTACATCGGGACCTGAAACCCGGCAACGTGCTGGTGACCGGGTCGGGCGTGAAGGTGCTGGATTTCGGCCTGGCCCAGATGGAGGAACCTGCCTCGATCGAGGAAGAACAGGCCCGTACCGCCAGGCCGCGGACGGAAGAAGGCACCATCGTAGGCACTACCGCCTACATGTCACCCGAGCAGGCAGAGGGCAAGCCGGTGGATGCGCGCAGCGACATTTTCTCGTTCGGCGCCGTGCTCTACGAAATGCTGACCGGGCGGCGTGCCTTTCGCGGCGCCAGCAAGCTCTCGATTCTCTCCGCGATCCTGAAGGAAGAGCCGGAGCCGGCCAGTTCGGTCCGCAAAGAGGTTCCGCATGAGCTGGAACGGATCATCACGCAATGCCTGCGCAAAGACCCCGGGCGGCGCTTCCAGCACATGGACGACGTCAGGGTCGCGCTGGAACAACTAAAGGAAGACTCGGATAAAGGGACGCCGGTTTCCGTCCTGCCGAAAAGGCGACCGAGGCCATCGACCGGGGCGCTGCTCGGAGCCGGCGTGGTCCTCGTGCTGCTGGCGGTTCTGCTTCTGGCGCTGAATGCCGGCGGAGTGCGGGACCGCCTGCTGGCCTCGAAACCTGCGCCGTCGCTCAACCCCAAGCGGGTCGCGGTTGCGGTCTTCGAGAACCGAACGGGAGATCCGTCGTTGGACAACTTCGGCAAGATGGCTGCGGAATCGGTCAACGAGGGACTCCTCCAGATTCCCACCATTCAGGTGGTTCCGGTTTCAACCGTTTTCGAGCTGGCGGCTGCGGGGACGAGGCTCGGTCGGGCGCGAGACCCGGTACGAACGCTGGCTGAGGCGACCGGCTCCGGAACAGTCGTCTCCGGCGCTTATTATCTCCAGGGCCAGACCCTCCAGGTCCGGGCCACCATCATGGATGTGATGGCAAACAAGCCGCTCTATGCGGTTGAACCGGCCAGTGGACCAAAGGAGAAGGCCATGGAGGTGGTGGAGAGCGTCGAGCAGCGGCTGATCGATGCCGTCGCCGCCCGGTACCTCGACCCGTATTTCAACCTTCTGATCGGGGAAGTAAAGCCGCCTCCCTTCGAGGCGCAGAAGGAGTTTGCTGCCGGTCGCGAGCTTTTCGACTCGAATCTCGCCGCGGCGATCGCCCACCTCAGCCGCGCTCTGGAAATCGAACCCGAGTTTGTCATGCCCAGCATCCTCCTCGCCCAGGCGATCGATAACCAGGGCAAGCACCGGGAGGCGATGGCGTTGATCGACAGCGTCGAAAAAAAGCACGCGCGCTTGACCCCCATAGTGCATCGCCGCCTGGATGCGATGCGAGCTAATTTTGCCGGGAATCTGGAAGAGTTCTACAGCGCTGTCAACGATATCGTGAAGCTTTCCCCGGGCAATCTTTGGGACGCTGAGGACCTCGCTCTTGCCGCAAGCTTTAGTAACCGTCCCCGCGAAGCCGTCGAAGCTTTTAGGACCGTCCGGGAGGATTTTGTCCCGTCGAAACCTTTTGGCGCCTATCTCCTATTGGAATGGACCGGTGCGCTTCATCTGTTGGGAAGGCACGAGGAGGAACTACAGGAAGCACGGTGGGGGCGCGGCATTTACCCGCATCTTCTCAATGTCCACGCCTACGAGGCCCGGGCGCTGGTCGCGCTGGGGCGCATGGACGAGATGGAAAAGCTGATTGAAGACATTTTGACCATGCCTTCCGAATGGGCCTATCCCAGTTGTTGTTTGCCCCGTGCGACGCCCGCCTACGTCATGCTGGTGTCGGCCGAGGAGCTCCGCGCTCACGGCCATCGCGAAGACTCACTGAAGATGGCCGGCCGCGCGGTGGACTGGTACCGCAGCCGCACCGGCGAGGACGCCAGACTGGAAGACACCCGCTCGGGGTTGGGCGATGCCTTGTACCAGGCAGAGCGATGGGAAGAAGCCAGAGCCGTCTTCGCCGCCCTCGCTGCCGGGCATCCCGGCAACATTTTCTACAAGGGCCGGCTGGGGACACTGGCTGCGCGCCGGGGCGACCGCGCCACCGCGCAGAGGATTGCCGAAGAGCTGCGGCGCCTGGAGACACCGTATCTGTACGGGAATCATACATCCCGCAGTGCCGGCATCCTCGCCCTGCTGGGCGACAAAGAGGGCGCGGTCGCCCTGCTGCGCGAGGCGGTTGCCCAAGGAGCGGGAAATGGGGACGTGCCGGACA
>JBAWDI010000767.1:0-2606 GCA_049590695.1 Bryobacteraceae bacterium | reverse complement strand
TGAAGGTCTGGCCGGACTTGAAATCCTTGCCGCAGATGGGGATGTGTTTCTCGATGGCCAGGTTCGTGAGGGCGGGGCAATCCGTTGTCAGATGGGGCGCGCCATTGGCGTACGGGACGCCCAGCTTGAGCGCGGCGTAGGCATAGATCATGCTCGGGGGGATATCGGGGGAGTTGTTGCGGAGTCCCTCTTCGAACGATTCCAGAGTGTCATGGACGGGGTGCGCCTGCGTATACAATTCGGTGGATCCGCACCAGATCATGACCAGGCGGGCCGCCCCGGAAGTCTTCTTGAACTGCCGGATATCCTCCATGATCTGCTCGGCCAGATCCATCTTGGTGGCGCCGGTCTTCAGGTTGTTGGGGTGCAGCCTCTTGACCCATGTCTGTTCGAAAGCGGCGGGCATGGGCTTGATCGTCACCAGAAAATCCTTGAGCTGCTCGATCAGCCGGCTGTCCAGAACGCCCGCCTTGAGGGCCGCTTCATAGGCATTGTCCGTAAACAAATCCCAGCTCGCAAAAACCAGATCGTCCAGGCTGGCCAGAGGGACGAAGTCCTTGATCTTGGGAACGCGCTTCTCGGTTCGCTTGCCGAGCCGAATGGTTCCCATTTGAGTCATGGAACCGATGGGGAGAGCGAGCTTGCGGCGAACAGCCTCGACACCCGCGATCATGGTGGTCGCCACGGCACCCAGGCCCACCGTCATAACACCTAGCTTGCCTTTCGGTTCGGCAATCGGAATTTCTGTGTTAGCCACTTCTGTTGTGCTCCTGTTAATAGATTGAATTCATGTCACTGACTTGGTGAAATACTCGAAGCGCGCGCGCGCATCCGAGATCGAAGGTTGACCATTCTCTCCGACAAACCCGGGTTCCCCGCGGCTTACGGCGGCCTGGTGGCCCAGCATCAGCGCGGTGCTTTGGCGGAACCAGGGCTCGAACTCCGGATCGAGTGCATACGGGTCGAGCAGCGGGCGGGCTTCGGGTGTGTTGTGCTCCGTTCCGTTGAATACCGGCCACCAGCGGCGGCGCGCGGCCGAGACAATCTCCGCCAGGCGCTCCCGCGTATTGCGGTGCGGTATGACTTCAATCGCATAAAAACCCGATGCTTCCAGACGATCCAGAAGCGCCTCGATATCGCGCTCGCCGGATGTGACTGGATTCCCAAGCACCGGATAAGTGGGAATCGCTCCGAAGGCCAGAAACATGTTGCGCAGATCTTCGGAGGAAATGAACGCATCTTCGGTTTCCCGCACGTAGCACGGGGCGCCGGCCTTGAGTAGCTTGGCGCGGAGAAAATTCTGCAACGCCGCGTCGTCGGCGCCGGCCGGTGGAGCGGCCCCGCAGCAGCGCTCGATCAATTCAGCGACGGGCACGCCACGCGCGGCGGCGATCTCGCGCAACTTGCCTAACGCGGCTTTTCCCACGTGCCGCTCTGTGGCATTGCCGCGCGGCGTCAAAGCGCGCACGTCTTCCCAGGTGGGGCCGTCGGCATCCAGCCGCTCGCGGAAGAGTTGACCGACCTTGACGGTCATCTCCCGGTTGCGGCGTTCGAGGGCCGCACGCATACCGGCCAGGCTCCGTGCGGCGATTGAAGAATCCGGCGGAATCCGGGTGATGCCTTTGCCGCAGAGGTAGACGCGGCCGGGGTTATCGGGGTCGTTCAGCAGTAGCTTGGTCGCTTCGGCAGCGCGGTCCATGCCCACCGCCTCCATGGAAAACGCCGCTTCAATGCCTGCAATCTTGCAGGCCTGGCGAAACTCGTCGTGCCCGGCGACGGTGTAATGGTCATTGATGCCGAGAACCGCCAGGCCTTCGCGCGCGGCCTGCCAGACGGCTTCGGAGGGCGACCGGAAGACGCTGAAGGATTCGTTGGTATGGATGTGGCAGTTAGTGCCCCGGCGTGGCCTTTCGCCCAATTGCGCGCAAAGCTCGCGCAAAGCATCGAGGCGGCTCTCCAACGTGCCGCCGGAAAGGGCTGCTTCGAGTTGCTTTCGGTCGCTCATCGCACCATCACCTGTCCGCCGTCCACCACCAGCGTTTGTCCGGTGATGCAGCGCGCGGCGTCGGAGCACAGAAAGACAATCGCCGCCGCCACGTCGGAGCGCTTGATTTCGCGTTTCAGGGCAGTCAGCGATGTGTAATAAGGAATCACTTCCTCGGGCTGGATGCCCTTCTTCTTAGCGGCGGCCTTGATGTACTCGGGGTTCCAGATCTTAGAGCCTTCGAAAACGTTGCCCGGCGCCACTCCGTTGACGCGAATGCCCTCAGGCCCAAGCTCCAGGGCCCAGCCGCGCATCAGATGTAACTCGCCGGCCTTAGTGGCGTTATATGCCGAGTTACTCTTGGAAGCGTCGAGGCCGGTCTTGGATGACAGCATGACCATGGATCCGCCTTCTCCCTGCGCGCGCATGATGCGGGCAGCCTCGCGCGCGACGAGGAAATAGCCGGTGAGGTTGATCTCCAGGGCCAGCCGCCACTTATCCACCGGCATATCGACGAGTTCGTAGGGAGGGGCGATGCCGGCGGCGCAGACCACGATATCGATGCCGCCCCAACGGCTCACCAGCCGATCGAACGCAGCCGATACCGATTGCTCGCTGGTGA
>JBAWDI010000766.1:0-2488 GCA_049590695.1 Bryobacteraceae bacterium | reverse complement strand
CCAATATCGTCCGCTTCAACCGTTTGTTGGCGGGGTTCGCCGGCCAACGGATTCTCGTCGTCGGCGATCTCATGCTCGACGAGTTTATTTGGGGAAGGGTGTCGCGCATTTCGCCCGAAGCGCCCGTCCCCGTGGTCGAAGTCACCGGAGAATCCTACTATCCCGGAGGCGCCGCCAATGTGGCGCGCAACGTCCGGGAGTTCACCGATCGGGTCGCCGTCATGGGCGTCGCGGGGGCCGATTCTCATGGGCGCCAATTGCTCGATCTGCTGGAAGGTTGCGGTATCGATACGTCCGGCGTTCAGCGGGACGCCGCCTTTTCCACCACCGTGAAGACCAGGATCATCGCCCGGAACCAGCAGGTGGTGCGCGTGGACCGTGAACGCAGGACGCCGCTGCCCTCCGAACAAACCGAGCGTGCCAGGAACTACCTGGGCGGTATCGTCGGGGGCCTGGATGCCATCATCGTCGCCGACTACGGCAAAGGCCTGCTCACCCAGCCGCTGGCGGATTATATCTGCCGGACGGCGCGCGCCCACGGCAAAATCCTGACCGTGGACCCGCATCCTTACACTTCCCTTTCCTGGCCCGGCGCCACCGCCATCAAGCCGAATCGCGCGGAGGCGTTCATGGCGGCCGGCCTGCCGCCCTCCGATCCCGTGACGCCGGTGCTTTCGGACCAGCCGCTGCTCCAGGCCGGCAACCGGCTGCTTCAGCTTTGGAACACCGGGAGCGTCTTGGTCACCCTGGGAGAGCACGGCATGTTGCTCTTTCACGGCGGTTCTCAGCCGTACCCCATTCCTACCCGCGCCAAGGATGTTTTCGACGTTTCCGGCGCCGGCGATACGGCCCTCGCGGTGTTCACCCTGGGTCTTGCCGCCGGAGCCACCCCCGCCGAGGCCGCCGAACTTGCCAACCGCGCCAGCGGCATCGCAGTCGGCAAGCTGGGCACCGCTACCGCGACAGCCGCCGAACTCCAGGCGGCCTTTGCCCAGCTATGAGCCGGGTCAGAGCGGTATTCTTCGACCGCGACGGCACCCTCATGGAAGAGGTCCACTATTGCGGCGATCCCGCCCGAGTCCACGTCTTCCCGGGGGTTCCCGAGGCGTTGCGGAAGTTGAAGGAGGCCGGCTTCCGCGCGTTCATCATCACCAACCAGAGCGGCATCGCGCGCGGCCTCATTACAGAAGCGCAATACCACGCCGTTCAACGGGAGCTGCTGCGCCAGATCGGAGCCGGCTTGATCGACGCCGCTTATTTCTGCGCCGATCCGCCGGCGGCGCCTTCCACCCGGCGCAAGCCCGAGCCGGGCATGGTGTTGGAAGCGGCGGCAGCCTATGACATCGACCTGCCGCGGTCGTATTTCATTGGCGACAAGAGCGCCGACATCGAATGCGGTCGGCGCGCCGGCACGCGCACCATCCTGGTCCTGACCGGCTACCCGGCGGAGCCGGATTCCCGCCCCGATTTCACCGCGCGCGACATCGCTGAGGCCGTCCAAATCGTGCTCGGGACCTGTCGCCAAACATCTGTGCCGACCGCTCTCTAAGAAGCTGTACTACTATCCATCATTTTCTTCGCGCACCGCGACCAATTGTGGGGCAGGTTTTCAACCTGCGGCGGATTGTCAATCCGCCTGCCCCCCTCGGACGCGCCCTCCCCGGCCTCGGAGAATCGCCACCACTCGTTGCGGCTATGCCGCAATATGAAAAAATCAATTTGGGCCGCCGATGAACACCGATGAACGCCGATAAGAAGTTTGTTTTCAATCCGTGTTAATCGGTGTTCATCGGCGGCCATAATTCTTTCACGCGTTCTGACGGATGCATCCACGCGGCCATGCCCACGGGCAAACGCTACTGCACCGCGATGTTGACCTGGTTGCTGTGCGCGAGGTCCACCGACATGAGGAGCGGCTGCACACCGGGTGCGAGCCCCGCGGGCACCTGCACGTTCACCTGGTAGAGTCCCAAAGAGCCGGACGACAGGCCGCTGTAGACCGGCTCGACCGGCGTAGCGCCAATGAAGACGATAGGGGTGAGGACCGTTTCCTGGAAGCTGCCCACAGTCTGGGTGGGGCCGAGGCCGGTACAGTAAATCTCGATGTAATCGCCGGCGTGGACCGGGGTTGTGAGGGCGCTCACTGAAGTTCCGGCGTGCAGCACTCCGCCGGAGAAGATGCCGGGCTGGACAGAAACGACGTTGACCGTGGTGCTGGCCTTCGCCCCGGACGGGGTCACCACCGTCAGCGTGGCGCTTCCCTGTGTCGCGCTCTGTGGGACGTAGAAGTTGATCTGGGTATCGCTCACGTAGAGCAGCGGCAGCGCGGCTCCGTTCAACAGCACCTGCACACCGGCGGTCTGGCCGCCCGCGAGGTTCGCGCCGTAGATGGTCTCAAAGGCGCCGGCCGCGACGCCGATCGCCGATGACGCCGCATTGACGACAGCAGCCACCACCGGTGCGGCGCTGCCGGCGCTCAGCGTGAGGC
>JBAWDI010000765.1:0-2022 GCA_049590695.1 Bryobacteraceae bacterium | reverse complement strand
AGCCACCTGCTGGCCTCCGCCAAAGCCTGCGACGCCATCATGGCTGTAGAGCCGCCGCCGGCCGGTGTGCTGCTGCGCGAGCTGATCCACTGCGCCCAATTCGTGCAGTCGCACGCGCTCAGCTTCTTCCATCTTTCGGCGCCCGACCTGCTGCTGGGTTTCGATTCCGACCCGGCGCACCGCAATATCTTCGGCCTGATTGAAGAAAGCCCGGAGATGGCCAAAGCCGGTGTGGCGCTGCGCAAGTTCGGCCAGGAGATCATCGAAGGCCTGGCCAAGGAGCGCATACATAACTCCTGGATCGTCCCCGGCGGCGTGAACGCGCCGCTCGACCCGGCGGTGCGCGAACGCATTCTCGCCGGTCTGCCCGAAGCGCGCGCCATCGCGGAACGCACCATCGCCTTCTACAAGACGGTGCTGGACCGCTTTACCGAAGAGATCGAGAACTTCGGCACCGACCCGACCATGTGCGCGGGCCTGGTGAACCACGCCGGTGGCCTGGAGTGGTACGGCGGCCAACTGAAATTCAAGGATGCCGAAGGCGGCACAGTAGCGGCGGCGATCCCCGCGGCCGATTACGCGCAGCACATCGGAGAAGCGGCGCTGCGCGATTCGTACCTGAAGGCGCCCTACTTCAAGCCGCTGGGATTTCCCGCGGGCATTTACCGCGTAGGCCCATTGGCGCGGCTGAACGTGGCCGAGCAGTGTGGAACGCCGGTGGCCGACCGCGAACTGGCCGAATACCGCCAGCGCTTCGGCCCGGTGGTCCACAGTTCCTTCCACTACCACTATGCGCGGCTGATCGAGCTGCTGCACGGTCTGGAGAAGATCGAGCGCTTGCTGGCCGACCCGGCGATCCTCGACACGCACGTGCGCTCCCACGCCGGCGTGAACCGGCTAGAGGGCGTCGGCATGATCGAAGCCCCGCGCGGCACGCTGATCCACCACTACAAAGTCGACGAGAGCGGCGCGATCGTGTGGGCCAACCTGATTGTCGCCACCGGCCACAACAACCTGGCCATCAACCACAGCGTGGGGCAGGTGGCGCGCCACTTCATCGACGGCAACCAGATGAAGGAAGGCATGCTCAACCGCGTCTCGGCGGTAGTGCGCGCCTACGACCCCTGCCTGAGCTGCTCGACGCACGCCGACGGCACGCTGGCGATCGAGATTGAGTTGAAGGGGCCGGGGGGCGAAGTGTTGGATAGGATCGGCTGAGCTGCCTGACGGCGACGGTGCATTTCCGCAGCGCCGTTTGGCGTCAATTTCCGGTAAGCCCACTTTACGGCCGCTGACCCACCTCACGCTGCAGCCCGAGGTTTTGGCCACCGTTGCCCTGGGGCGGTCGGGCCGGAACCAGCCGCCTCAGTCGAAAGCCGGGAACGTGCTACTCTTGGGGCAATGCGCGTGCATTCAATCGCGGTGCGCGTCTGCGCGGCGACCAGAGTCGGAGTCAAGAAAGAGTATAAGCGCCCCATTACGACAACCACCGTAAGCTACGAAACGTCATCCCTTGGCACCGTCCCCGTAATAGCGAGGCCGGGGGCTGGCTCACGGTTCATTGTCGAATTCGACCCCAGTGGGCGCATAGCTGCCAAACAAGGCGAATATTGCATTTTACAGGAAGAACACGTCCGGGGCGCACTACCGCCAGAACTGCGTAGAGCCTTGGCGCGCGCTGCACGTCGCGAGGTACTCCAGACGTGCCTAGGGATTGGGGTTATGTTAGGGATCCTTGCGGTATTGGTGACGTTTGACGACAGGGGTAGGGCGCGACTGCCTCCGTTCCCTGTCTTTGGGCTAAGTGTTCTCGCCTTCTGCATTTCACTTTTCTTTGTGGTTCGGGGGTCAACGCGGCGCCCGATTGCCTTTCTTGGTCTTGATCGTGCCGGCTTCTTAGGGCCTGTCAGTAAATTAGTAAAACAAGTTGACCTGGTTTTGTTTTATACTTGTGGAGTGGTGAACCACAAGGACATCCGGCGGCGGTTTCGTTCTTTGGCGGCCTTCCTGGACGAGCGGATG
>JBAWDI010000764.1:0-7063 GCA_049590695.1 Bryobacteraceae bacterium | reverse complement strand
TGTCGAGGCGGCCGGAGCGCACCAAGGCTGTGAGTTCCGCGTCGGAATGCGAAGTCACGAAGGGCAGGATGTTGGGCGCCCGGTCCGTGCCGCCGGCATTGCCGCCGTGACAGATGCTGCAATGAGTCCCGAACGTCCGGGCGGGACGGGCCTGCGGCTGGGAGATCAACGAAGGCGTCAGCAGGAAAAAACAGAAGAGTGCCTTTCGCATGGAAATCATGTAACTGCCGCGGCGCAGGGGTCCGCGCGAGACGGTCGGGTCTTTCATCAGAATTCATCTTACACCGTGCCAGGCCGCTGCCAGCGCCGCGAAGGCAGCGCGGCCGATGTGCTATGATGGTGACATCATGATGTCACGCACGCAGATCACGATCGAGCCGGAGCTCCAGCGCCGGGCGCGCCGGCGCGCCAGCGATCTGGGCGTATCCTTCGCCGAATACGTCAGGCGCCTGGTCGCGCGCGACCTCGGAGGCGCGCAACCGGCGGCCGATCCGGCGGTGGTCTTCAACCTGGGCGCTTCCGATGGCGCCGATGTCGCCGCGAACAAGGATGCCATGCTGGCGGAAGCCTTCGCCTCGGGCGGACGCAAGCCTCGACGGCGGTCCGCATGAGTCTGTTTGTCGACACCTCCATCTGGTATGCCGCCGCGGATAAATCGGATGCCAGTAACTCGCGGGCAAAGGCCGTTCTCTCTGCCGGCGAGCCGCTGGTCACTACCGATCACATTTTGGTCGAGACATGGACGCTGATCCGGCATCGGCTGGGCCGGCGCGCCGCCGAACGATTCTGGGAAGGTCTGCGATCCGGCGCCGCCACCGTAGAGACCGTAGGGGCGGCGGACCTGGATACGGCCTGGGAAATCGGAAAATCTTACCGCGACCAGGACTTCTCGATTGTGGATCGAACCAGCTTCGCGGTCATGCGGCGGCTCGCGATCGAGCGCGCGGCCTCCCTGGACGACGACTTCGCGATCTTTCGGTTCGGACCAAACAGGCGGCGGGCGTTCACCGTAGTGCGGTGAAGGCCGACTACGAGAACGGTGAGAGTCAGACCTGGCGAAACAGGCGAGGATCGAAGTGAAACAGCGCCGGCGGATCGGCAACGATCCTCGCGAAGTCCGGATGTGCCGGGTTGAGCAGATAGTTATGCTCACCGGCCACGACCGCGGATGACACTTCAAGCACGGCTGACTTGTTGGAATCGATCCACCAGTCGCCGAGGTCTTGGGAACTCAATTCCCGCAGATCGGCCCGAAGACGGAGGTCCTGCCCGGTCGCGATGTTCAGGCCGTCCGGGAGAACGGCAGCGACCGAGACGTAGCCGGTTGGGAAGTCCTGTGGGGACATGTGGACCAAATTCTCGAGTACCGCCAACGCAACGCTCTCGGCCATGCAGACTACAGCGCGTCCCGGTGAGTTCCACCTTCCGCCGGCGAGTCTGGCGCCTTCGCCATCCAACCGGGCGTTTCGGGCCCTGCAGGCGCGGTATATCCCGCGGGCCATCAGGTTGGGATATTATGTTCGATGCGGGTCAGGGTTCGCTCGACCAGAGCGATTCCTTCTCTACTGGCAAGCAGTTCGGTGGGAGCGCGATTCCCCAGTATTACGAGCGGCGTTGACAACCAGTGCGTCGCCTTCCGCTCGTCTCCGAACACGGCAACGGCATGGGCAATCACAGGGACAAGACGAGAGACCACACTCGGTGACGTCACAATCCCATTCTACTGCGGATCGCGGTCCGGGTCGTTCTGGCTTTGACCCGCGCGGGTGGCCGCCAGGACCATACTCACCCCCCTCACGCTTCCAGCCCCATCTGCGTCAGCCGGTAGCGCAGCGCATTTTCGGCAATGCGACCCGGCAGCCCAACGCGGTAGCGTAACAGGGTATTCTCAGAGAAGGAGCCGACGAAATGGAAGTACATGTCACCGGGGAATTGGAAGCGAAGCTCACGCACTCTGCCGCCCAGCAAGGCCGGAATCCCGACGACCTGGTGCAGGACGTGCTGGCGAGCTATTTCGAGGAAGAAGCCCGCTTTATCGAGGCCGTGAAGCGCGGCGAGGACGCTTTCGAGCGTGGCGAGTACCTCACCCATGAGCAAGTCGGCCAGCGTCTCCAGCGGTTTCTACAATCCTGATGCAAGTCCGGTGATCGTTGCCTGCGGCGGAAGATTTGGAGCGCATTTGCGAACGAATTGAGCGCGACAATCCGGAAGCTGCCCGCCGTGTCGCCCGAACCATCTATGACGGATGCGCCAGGCTGAAAGATCTTCCTTACCTTGGCCGAGCCAGCAGCCGCATGACCGAACGCCGGGAGTTGGTGTTTGCCCCCCTGCCCTACATTGTGGTCTACCGCGTGACGGAACGGGCGGTTGAAATCTCGCGCATCTTCCACGGGGCGCAGGACTGGCCTTAGCTCGCCGGCACGATCATGCCGTCTAGCTAGGGGAGCGCAGCCGGGTGAGCAGCGAAAATCTTGCTTGCTTTCTGCTGTACTAAGAGTAATAATACACCAGTGATCCCGTTCCAGCTCACGTTTCAACCGGGCATCTCGCTCTACGAGCAGGTCGTCTACGCGGCACATAAGGCCATTGTTTCTGGGCAGTTGCGGCCTGGAGACCCGTTTCCTTCGGTCCGCGCCCTCAGCAAGGAGTTGAAGATCAACCCGAACACCGCGCACAGGGTGATCCAGCACCTTACCAACGAGGGGCTGGTCGAAATCCGGCTGGGCGTTGGCACGGTAGTCTCAGAACTTCCGCCAGCCACGGCGGCGGCGTGCGCGGATCTGTTGGGAAGCGAGCTCGAAGCCGTGGTGGTTGAGGCCAAGAAGCTGGGCATGAAGCTGGCCGATGTAGCGGCGGCGCTGGCGGATCATTGGGAGCGGCTTCGCGGACCGGAAACCGCTGCCGAAGATATCAAAGGGGGACTCGAAACCAAATGAGCAGCCCAATCCGTACTCAAAAACTTTCCAAGGCCTTCCGCCGCACGGACGCCGTGCGGGAACTGGATCTGGAAGTGCCGGCGGGCAGCATATACGGCCTGATCGGGCCCAACGGCGCCGGCAAGACCACCACCATCAAGCTGCTGATGAACATTCTGCGGGCCAGCTCAGGCTCGGCGGAAGTGCTGGGCGTCGATTCCCGCCGCCTCGGGCCGAAGCAACTGGCGCGCATCGGGTATGTCTCCGAAAACCAGGAACTGCCCGAAGAGATGACGGTGGATTACCTGCTGCGGTACCTGAAGCCGTTCTATCCGGCATGGGACGAAACGCTGGCCAATGAAATGGCGCGGCAATTCGATCTGCCGCGCGACCGCGAGCTGCGCCACCTGTCGCGCGGCATGCGGATGAAGGCGGCGCTGGCCGCGTCGCTGGCGTACCGGCCGGAGCTGATCATTCTGGACGAGCCGTTTACCGGTCTGGATGCCCTGGTGCGCCTGGAACTGATTCAGGGCCTGCTCGAGCGGGCCGACGGCACCACCATACTGATCTCGTCGCACGACCTGGCGGAGATCGAGAGCTTCGCCAGCCATATCGGCTATATCGAAGAGGGGCGGCTGCGCTTCCACGAAGAGATGAGCACGCTGGCCGAGCGTTTTCGGCAGGTGGAAGTGATTTTCGAAACCCCGCCGGCGCTGCCCAAGGATTGGCTGGCGGCCTGGACGCAGCCGCAAACCGCCTCGGCGGTGCTGCGTTTCGTGGATCGCCAATTCGACCCGGAACGCACGCCGGCGGAAATCCGCCGCCTGTTTCCGGAAGCGCGCAACATTGCCTGCACGGCCATGCCGCTCAAGGATATCTTCGTGGCGCTGGCCCTGGCGGGCCGGCGGTCCGCCGCAGCATAAGAGGAGCCGACTTCATGCGACAAGCGCTGCACATCTTCCGCAAAGACGTCCGCTTCCTATGGCTGCCGATGCTGGTGGTCCTCGCCATGACGGCCGTGTTCGCCTGGAGCCACTCGGCCGACCCCTCGACGTTCGCCAAGGGGAACGCCGGTCCGGACGATCTGCTGGGTATGATTTCGTTTTTCCTGGTGATGTGCTGGTGGTACTTCATCGCCTGCCTCATCTACCAGGAGCAGCCCGCCGGCGACTGTCAGTTTTGGGTGACGCGGCCATACTCCTGGAAGAGCCTATTGGCGGCCAAGGGGCTGGCGATGGTCGCGTTCATCAACGTTCCGTTTCTGATTTCGGATATGGCGATCCTATGGGCGAATGGGTTCTCGCCGGCACGGGCGGCGGCCAGTCTGCTGGGGCGGCAGATCGCGATCACGGCGATTTTCCTGCTGCCGGCAGCCGCCATCGCCGCGGTTACCCGGCACCTGGCGCAGATCGCGTTTACGGGATTGACTCTGCTGGTGCTGTATGCGGTGGCCAACGGAGCCGGGGAACCCGACCAGTCGTGGGACCGGCTGGCATGGATTCCCCTATGGACAACCGCGGCCGTTTTGGCTGGCGGCATGTTCTGGGCGCTGGCCTGGCAATTCGCCCGGCGGCGGACGCCGATCACGCGCTTGGTTCTGGCGGGCGTCTGCGGAATGTGCGCAGCGATGCCGATGGCGAAACCCTTCGGAGGGGCCATCGCGCTCGAATCGCATTTTCCGGCGGCCCCCGAGAGCGTCTCGGCAGTCAAGCTTTCCTTCTCACCAGGCGCTTACCCGAAGGACGACCTCTATATTTCGCCCTATGCAATTGTCCGCGCCGCTCTGGCGAAGCGCGGCTGGATTCCGATCCACATCGATGGCTTACCGCCCGGGGCACACGTGAGGGCGGACCTGCTCGAGGTAAAGATTCGGGGTCTGAAGGGAGCACGGTGGGGTTCGGGCTGGGTTGTTCCCAACGTCTCGTATAAGGACCCCGGCCGGATCGAATGTTTCCAAGGGTGGGGGGAAGACGAGGATCGGGTGCTTTACTTGACGCCTGGAAGGGGCGCGCAGGGCGCGTTCCAGTCCCAAGCCGTGGACCTGAGCGTCTCGGTGGCGATGACCGTTTTCCGCAGCGAAACCACCACGCGGATGATTCCGGACCAGAGCCCATACCGGATCGCCGGACTGGGCGTGTGTTCGCTCCGCTCGTCGGACGCGCCTGGCTCGCCGTTGCTGCTGTGCCGCTCAGAGGAGTCCCGATCGGTGCGGCTAAGGATCAACGGCCTGACCGCACTGGGAGCTTCGTACGCGCCCAGCCTGGCAGTATCCGGGCAAACGCCGGTCTACACATCCTCGGTAAGGGTCGGATATATGAGACCACCGAGCTTTCACGTAGACTACCCGATCGACGTCACCGCGGAGCGGCCCATTGCCCATCTGCGCCGCGACCTGGAGATTCCACAGATCCGGCTAAGGGAAGAACCCTGCCAACGATGAGGTCGGACATGCCGCAAACTATCCATATCTTTCTCAAGGACGCGCGCCGCAACTGGGCGTACATCGTTGTCGTGCTGGCATTCACCGAGATGCTGACGATCCTGACGCCCAAGTGGGTCCCTATATATAATCGCGAGACGCAAAACCTGAACCGGCTGGTTGACATTCTGGGCCTCCTGCTGCCGGCGGCGTGGTGGTTCACGATCGCTCACCTCGTCCATGGCGAGGCCCTGGCGGGTGACAGGCAATTCTGGGTGACGCGGCCGTATTCGTGGAAGAGCCTGTTGGCCGCCAAGTTTCTTTTCTGCGTGGTGTTTTTGGCGGCGCCGCACCTGGTCTTCGACTGGATCGTTCTTTCGGTCGATGGTTTTTCGCCCCAGGCCATGATTCCGGGCCTGCTGTGGCGGCAGTGTTCCCTGTTCGGTGGGCGCATGCTGCCGGCATTGGTTCTGGCTGCGGTGACGCGCAACATGCGCCAGTTCGCACTGGTCTCTCTGGCACTGGCGATCGCGTTTGTTGGGCTGGCTGAGGTCGGGATGCTTCACCCCTCATGCGGCATCGCGACTGCCTTGGCGAATGGGGCCGATCGGGGCGCCAGCTCGTGGCTGCGGGAATGGCGCGGAACGATCTTGTACGCCGGCGGAGCTCTGGCGCTGCTGCTGTGGCTATATCCGCGCCGCCGGACCGGCGCGGCCCGGGCCATTGTGGCGGCGGTGCTGGTATGGGGGCTGGTGCAATCGGCCTGGCCGCCACCGGCCGTTGCGTGGGCTCCCGAGAAACAGCCCGCACCGGCGGAGCATCCGGAGATAGCGGTGGTCTTCGCTCCCCAGCGCGGGGGCCCGGTTGCGGACGGTTTATCGTGGGGGAACGACCAGGTCCGGGTGGAGATTCCAATTGAGTTGACCGGCCGCGGCAGGGATCTGCTGGATGTCGAGATGGCCAGTGTGAGCATCCTGCCCGAACACGGCGCGGTCTGGAGTTCCGCCTGGAACTGGAACATCCACGCAAGCAAGCAGGGTGGCAAGGACTGGATTGAGATGGGTCTGGAGCCGCGCGTCTTTCAACGGTTGAACGGCGGGCCGGTCAGGGTGCGCGCGGTATTTGGCGTGGTGATTTACGAAACCGAGACAACCACGCGCTTCGCGCCGGGCGGGGGATGGACCAATGTCCCGGGTTTCGGAAGGATTGCGATACGGAGCGGTGCCGGGGATTTTTCCTGGTGGCTGTGGTGGCGCGCGCCGCTTCGGGATCCGCAGCGGAAACTCATCTATTCGGTGCACGATCCCGATTCCGGGGTTGTGCACCGGGGCGGCGACCGCTCTGGCGATTACCCGCCCACTGCGACGACTGCTTCCATCGGGCCGGAAGTTTTCTCTGTCATCTCCCCCGACGAACCGAGGAGTGTTGTTGAGATGGAGAAGCCACTATCCAAGAACGCTCGTTGCGAGTTCATGGTCGAGCGCCCGATCGCTCTGATCCGGCGGGATCTCGAGATCCCCAACATCCGCCTCGGGGACTACAAGGCCGGCGACGCCGACAGAATGATGCGGTAGGCGGCGTTGCTTGTCTTCGGTTGTGGACGGCAGGGTCGAAAAACCCCACCCCCTCATGCCTGCATGCCCGCTGGAAGTGGCCCACCTACTATGCGATAGCCGAGCTTTTGAAGTTCTTTGATCATTCGGGCTGCGCGCGTGCGTTTGGACTTGGC
>JBAWDI010000763.1:0-8655 GCA_049590695.1 Bryobacteraceae bacterium | reverse complement strand
GGACTTGAACGAAGCCGCAAAGCGGCGGACGCTACGCGTGGTTACAAGGTAGTGGCAGCGAGGTAACAGCGGCGGTATTTTGTGGGTCACAAGGAGGTCCCTGTGACCCGTCTACGAAAAACGATGCTCGAGGAACTCGAGCGTCGCAACTTCTCCCAGAGTACAACGCGCACATACATTCGCGCCGTCGAGGATTTTGCGCGTTATTTCCACCGCCCGCCCGATCAGTTGGGACCGGAGCACATCCGCGAATACCAGGCTCACCTGTTCACCAAGCGAAAGCTCGCTCCCAATACGGTAACTCAGCGGCTCGCCGCACTCCGGTTCTTCTTCATCAAAACGCTCCGGAGGCCATGGAGTGTGGCCGAAACTCCCTACCCGAAGAAAGTGTTCCGCCTCCCCGCCATCCTAAGCCAGGAGGAAGTAGCGCGGCTGATTGATTCCGCCGAAACGCCGTACCACCGGGTCGTGTTGATGACGCTCTACGCTACCGGAGTGCGACGAGCCGAGTTGACCCACTTGAAGCTCACCGATGTCGATAGCGAGCGCATGGTGATCCACGTTCAGGGCGGCAAAGGTCGCAAAGACAGGGATGTCATGCTCAGTCCCAAGTTGCTGGACGCCTTGCGGGAACACTGGCGCAGTCTAAGTTTAAGGCGCAAGCCCGCGGTATGGCTGTTTCCAGGCAATCGTTGGCATACCGCGGACCATCCGATCGATACCAAAGCAGTCTGGAACATCTGTAAGCAGGCCGCCCAGCGAGCCGGCATCCAGAAAGAGGTGCATCCGCACACCATGCGCCACTGCTTCGCCACCCACCTGCTCGAAGCGGGCGCAGACCTGCGCACCATTCAAGTACTGTTGGGACATCGCGATCTGGAGGAGACCACGATCTACCTTCACCTCTCGCAGCGCCATCTCAACGCCACCGCGAGTCCTCTGGACGCGCTCACGTTGTCAGCGACTCCGAAGAAAGACGACCCGGTGCGGAACGACTAAATGGACCGGCCGCCGCTGGAGGTGGCCGATCTCGTCCGCGCCGCGGGAGACAAACTCATCGAGCGCAGCCGCAAGTGGCTCACCTGGGGGCATGTGAAGGTGTTGCGTGCCATCGAGCGCTGCCGCACGGCCGCCCTCGGCGGGCATGTCGATGAGTGCTCCCGCTGCGGCCAGCGTGTCATCTCCTATAATTCATGCCGCAATCGGCACTGTCCCAAGTGTCAGGCCAGCGCGCGGGAAAAATGGCTCGACGCGCGCAGCCAGGAACTTCTGCCTACGCCCTATGTGCACGTCGTTTTCACGCTACCGCACGAACTGGCGCCACTCGCCCTACAGAACAAGAAAGTAGTTTACGGCCTACTGTTCCGAACCAGCGCGGAAACGCTCCTGGAAGTTGCTCGCAACCCCAAGCATCTCGGCGCGGAAATCGGCTTCTTCAGCGTGCTCCACACCTGGAATCAGAAACTGGAACATCACCCACACGTGCATTGCGTAGTTCCGGCCGGCGGGCTATCGCCCGATCACACTTGCTGGATCAGACCCCGTTACCTCTTCTTCCTTCCCGTCAAAGTGCTCGGCCGAGTTTTTCGCGGCAAATTTGTAGCGGCGCTGAGGAGGGCCGTTGCCGATGGCAAACTCAGCTTCCATGGAAATCTGGCCTTCCTTGCCCAGCCCAAGGCGTTCTCCTCATACCTCCGCCAACTATTCCGCCACGATTGGGTGGTCTACTCGAAACGCCCCTTCGGCGGCCCGGAGCATGCACTGCGCTACCTCGGCAGCTACACGCACCGCGTGGCCATATCCAACCATCGGCTGATCTCCTTCGCCGAGGAAAAGGTCACGTTCCGCTGGCGGGACTCCGCTCACAACAACAAAAAGCGCAAGATGACCCTGCACGTAGAGGAGTTCCTGCGACGCTTTCTACTGCACCTGCTGCCAAAGGGCTTCGTGCGCATTCGCCACTTCGGCTTTCTGGCCAACCGGCGGCGAACAACTCTCCTGCCGCTGTGCTTTCGCTTGCTCGGAACCCCGTCCGACGCCCAAAACGTGCAAGACGGCCCCAAACCGGATTCCACTCCGGCGCTTTGGACGTGCCCGAATTGCGGTGGGCCCATGATCGTTGTCGAGCGGCTTACCACCACCCAGATCCGACTCCGATCCCCGCCGGTTCAAGCCCTGAGCGCCTCATGACACCGCGATCGATATCTCGAACCTTTGGCGTGCTCCGGCACAATCAGGAATCGTGCGTCTGGTCGTCAAGTGACTACGCAGTTCATCCCCCCGCACGCCTGCCACTCAAAACGGATTCCCTCGCCAAACCAAGCCTGAGATCCAACCCTCGCCATCCTCGACCCTCACCAGCAGCGATCACAGGCTATCCCAAACAGCCAACTCCAATTCAAATCCCATAGTGCCGCGTCCGCCGCAAGCGCGGGCGGCTTCCTTCAAGTCGCTGTATCGAAAGCGAACCGGCGTCGAAGCCCACACCGCACCCGAGCATCATTGCGCCGGTTCGCTTCCGATACAGCACTAGGACTTGGACTTGAACGAAGCCGCTGGCGCGGCGGACGCTACGCGTCGCGTAAAGGGGGAAGCATTCGGCTTCGCCGAGGAGTAATGTACGGGTCACAAGGAGGTCCCTGTGACCCGATTACGCAAAGTCATGCTGGAGGAACTCCAGCGACGTAACTTCTCTCAAGCAACTATACGCGCTTACATCGGCGCTGTCGAGCGATTCGCACGATTCTTCGGCAAGCCGCCCGATCAACTCGGTCCGGATCACATTCGCCAGTATCAGGCCCACCTGCTGCACGCTCGAAAGCTGAAGGCAGAGACAGTTGTCGGCCAGGTGGCGGCACTACGGTTCTTCTTCATCCGCACGCTGAAACGCCGGTTTCCACCAGATTCGATACCGTACCCGAAGTACACGAGCCATCGCCTTCCGAAGGTCCTCAGTCCCGGGGAAGTAGCCCAACTGATTGACGCCGCTAGCAATCTCCAGGCGCGCGCGATCCTCATGCTGCTCTATTCCACAGGCATTCGGCGTAGCGAACTGGTGCGGCTGCGCGTGGAGGACATCGATAGCAAACGCATGGTTATTCACATCCTCCAGGGCAAGGGCGGCAAGGACCGCGACGTGCCGCTGTGCCCGAAGTTGCTGGAAACTCTGCGTGAGTACTGGCGGTGGAAGAAACCAACGACGTGGCTCTTCGCGCGTGGAACCCCCACGCGTGGCGATGATCATCTCACCGACAAGGCCGTCTGGTATGCCTGCGCCGAAGCAGCGCGCCATGCCGGTCTTAAGAAACGCGTTGCGCCTCACATGCTCCGGCACAGTTTCGCCACTCACCTGCTGGAGAATGGCGCCGATCTGCCGACCATCCAGATCCTGATGGGCCACGCCGACCTGGAGGCCACCAGCATCTACCTGCACTTGTCGCGACGGCACCTGGAAAAAACGATCAACCCGCTCGAATACCTGTCGGTTTCCGGAGTCGGGGAGACCAACCGGTTCTACCACCGCCCGAGACAAAAATGAGCCGCCCCACCGTGGAGGTGGCCGATATCCTCCGCGCACAGGGCAACTGCTTCCTGGACAGGTACGAAAGGAGTTTCGACTTCCAGCAACTCAAGGCATTTCGAGCCATCCAGCGCTGCCGCACGGCTGCGTTGGGCGGCCATATAGATGCCTGTCCGCGGTGCGGATACCAGGCGGCCATCTCCTATAACTCTTGCCGCAACCGGCACTGCCCGAAGTGCCAGACACAGGCGCGCGAACGCTGGCTGGCAGCACGGGAACGGGACCTGCTGGCCACCGACTACTTCCATGTCGTGTTCACCGTACCCCACGAACTCAATGTGCTGGCGCTGGACAATCCACGCCTGTTCTACGATCTGCTATTCAACGCCAGCGCACAAACCCTGCTGGAGGTGGCGGCCGACCCGCGACACCTCGGGGCCGAAATCGGCCTGATCAGCATTCTGCATACCTGGGGGCAGAACCTGCTGTTGCACCCTCATGTTCACTGCGCGATCCCAGCGGGCGGGCTATCTCCGGACCACACCCGCTGGGTGCGCCCACGATATCCGTTCTTTCTGCCCGTGAAGGTACTCAGCCGGATCTTTCGCGGCAAGTTCTGCGCCGGCTTGAAACGCCTCTATCGACGCAAAGAACTCCGCTGCGCGGGGCCGGCATCCACCTTGGCTGACCCAAGACAGTTTCGCGGGCTTCTACGGCGACTGCACCGGCAAGACTGGGTGGTATATGCCAAACCCGCCTTTGGCGGCCCGACGCAGGTCCTGCGTTACTTGGGCCGATACACCCATCGGGTCGCCATTTCCAACCATCGGCTCCTGGCGTTTGACGGGGAACGCGTGACCTTCCGGTGGAAAGACTATGCCCACGGGGGCAAGCAGCGGAAGATGACGCTTTTGGGAACGGAGTTCCTACGGCGTTTCTTCCTCCACGTGTTGCCCAAGGGCTTCGTCCGGATTCGCCACTTCGGATTTCTGTCCAACCCGTGCCGCGCCGCCCAACTGGCCGCCTGCCGGCGGTTGTTGGCCATGTGCCCGCCGGAACCGCCGGAGCGCCAGGACTCCAGCGAACGCTCTTCGACTTGGCACTGCCCGCACTGTGGCGCGGCTATGGTCGTAGCGCAGAGACTCACCGCCGCGGAACTCTCGTGGTGCAGTTACTTCGATTCGTCATAGCGCCGCGGCGAGTTGTGGTCCAGCGACGTGCCTGCGGCACGCCAGCGGACTTGTGTGTCCAGTCTCCGTCCACCGCGTTAACCACCAACCTGATAACACTCGTCCGACGGTCGCTTTCCCTCGGTTCGAAACTCTGCACCGACGGTTGCGGAGACCGTCGGCCGCGCCACCATCGCGGTTTCCAGTACCAAAGTGGCCTTCAATCCCCATAGCTGCCGCGTCCGCCGCAAACGCCAGCGGCTTCCTTCAAGTCTCCTTATCGAAAACGCCTCGGCTCGGAGTCCGCGTCTTCGCCCCGGCCTTCCTGCGCCGAGGCGTTTCCGATGAAGGCTAGCGACGATACGGGAGGGCCGAGAACGGACCCAGGCGGCGGTTCACTCTCGTCCCTGCATAGGGGGAACACGCCCGACGCATTGCGATGAACCAACAAAACCCGATCGGTCCCCTACAGATTCCCAAGCGAGTGCAATGACGTTTTGCCAAACCAACGCTCTAGAGTACTCAACGCCCGGTGCGATAACTCCTGCGTGAATAGGACAGCTAAACGCCGTCTGGGCCGTGAACAGCAAACGTAAAACAGGTTCCGCGCCCGCTCGAAAGCGTCCCATTTCTCTTGTGGCATCGCCCCGCCGTCGGCCGCCCACTCTAGCATCTGATTGAAGTTATAGCGATTCCAGCCCATTCCTACGATCACCAGCACGTTCTCAAACTCCGCCCCTTTCACTCCATGCTTCGTGGAGAACGGCGTGTCCCCTTCCAGATAGCGGACCAACCTGATCACCTCGCAATAGGGCACGCTTCTCAGGTTGCGCAGCACGGTCAGCTCTGGTTGCTCCTCGTTCTCTGGCTTCCTGTCAAAGTTCCGCAGGCTTCTATCCAGATCCTCCAGTTCCTCTGGTAGCCGTGGATGCTGCACCCGATAAAGATGGTCAAGGACGTCACCGACGGTTCCCTTGTCCCGCAGATCCATAAGCTGCTGCATCGATTCCGACCATTCCCGCTTCTCCGAGTTGCTCCGCACCGCCGGCACCCTAGCGCCGAGAATCGAGAACATCTCAGCAAAGCGCTTTTCCACGTAGGCGCCGCACACTGGCTCCAGAACATCGGCAAAGAACTTGATGTGCTTATTCTGCTTATCGATGTAGTCGGAATTGTAGGGGAACGCGCTGCCCAGATCCGTCCGTAGGCTATTTCGGAGTCGAGCCGCGGCAGCATCAGCCGGAGCGACCGGCGGGTATGGATTTGCACCATTTGGGTGCAGAATTGCTACGGGATGCGCGATGGGGATTCCCCGCAAGCAGAAACCGTCGCCCGCCGCAGGCGAGTTTCTCTTTCAGCTCGATCCAGAGCCATTGGAAGAATGCGTCACCGCGTACGCCGGCATTCCGCTGTTTGTGCAAGCGGCACGCTCGCTGGATGTGCCGAGGCTTGTGAAGCAGCACTTGCAGATTAAGCAGCGGGACCGAGGTTTGGATGAAGCCGGGTATGTAGAGAGCTTCCTGGTTCTGAATGCGCTGGGCGGAGATTGCATCGAGGATTTCGAACGCTTGCGCGAAGACGAAGGTCTGGCAGAGATGTTGGGGCACGAGGTTCCGAGTTGCGCGGCAGCGCGCAAGTTTCTGTACGGGTTTCACGATGAGTCCAAACTGGAGCAGGCGCAGAAGGAACTGCCGGTGGGCCAGGTGAGTTATATCGCCGAGGAGAGCGCCCCACTGCGGGCTTTGGCGCAGGTCAACCAGGAGATGGTGCAGGAAGTGGGGCGGCGGTGCCCGGAGCAGAAGATTGCGACGGTCGATCTGGATTCGACGATCATCGAGAGCTATAAGCGAGAGGCGCAGCCGACCTATCAGGGCGGCAGTGGATATCAGCCGATGTTGGCTCTATGGGCGGAGATGAACCTGGTGCTGGCCGACGAGTTCCGCGATGGCAACGTGCCCGCCCAGAAGGAACCGCTGCGCGTGGCGCAGCGCGCGTTTCAAGGCCTGCCGCCGACCGTGCAGGAATACTATTTTCGCGGCGACTCGGCGTGTTGGGAAAAGGAACTCTTGAACTGGCTGCGTAATGAGAAGCGGGCCGACGGCCCGCAGGGCCTCATCACCTTTGGGATCAGCGTGCGCATGACGCCCAATCTGAAGAAGCACATCGAGCGTCTGCCGGACTCTCTATGGAAGCCGTATCGGGAGGATTCCGAAGCGGTGCGGGAATGCGCCGACGTGCTGAACTACTGGCCCGAGGACGAAGACCGGCCGGAGGGAGCGGGAGCGTTGCGGTACCTTGCGATCCGCGTGCGCAAACGGCAAGGGCAGTTGTTCGCCGATGGGAGCGAAGTGAAACATTTCGCGGTGGCGAGCAACCAGTGGGATTGGGACGCGGCGCGATTATTGGATTGGCAACGCGAGAAAGCGGGCACGATTGAGGCTCTGCACGACGTGCTGAAAAACGAGTTGGGGGCGGGTGTGATGCCGTGCGGCCGGCTGGGAGCCAACGCGGCATGGTTTCGGTTGGCCGTGATGACGCACAACGTGCTCACTGCGCTGAAGCGCCTGGCGCTGCCGGAGAAGTGGCTGACCGCGCGACCGAAGCGGATGCGGTTTCAGATTTTCTGCTCGCCCGGCAAACTGGTTTCGCATGCGCGGCAGATGTTGCTGCGGGTGAGGCGCCTGAAAGAACAACTGGCGGAGTGGATTGAAACGATGCGCCTGCTGCCTCTCCGGGCGTGACCGAGGTCCTTCTTACGGACGGATTATAGAACCCTTTCTGGAAACGGCTGGCCGGAGGTGTGCGCCCGAAGGCCGCCGACATCGTGCGCAATCAATGCAGATGTTCGATTTTGCCTGTCAGCGCCCTACTTGTCGACGGGACCGCGCGGAACACCCGACTTGGGGCGGAACGACGGCGCGAAACCGGGGGTCTCTACCGTTATCGACGGATTACGGGCGCTGGCCAGTGCTTCATATCCCTGTTCTGCAGCTAACGCCTTATGCGTTAGCATTAGTATCTTGGTGCTCTTTGCGTCCAGGCTCCACCCGTTACCAAGCAGGATGGCCTTGGCGGCATCCATGTACCTTTGCTTTGCACCGGGGGGCAAGTCGCCTTTCCACTGCGAACCACTCAGCCGCTTACCAGTCCAGTCATTTGTCAAATAGACGCCAACACTTCCAGCGGCCTCCGGGTCGACAACGGCTTGCGGAAGTTCCGGACGCATACGGTTAAGAACATCGACGATCACCTTGACGGATCGGAAATTCGCGCCTTTGTTGATGCGAACGAGAGCTGGGTGGTCGATCCTCGACGACGTCCGGGTCTGCTTCCTTGATGAGCTTGCGCATTCTGCCGAGGGTTTCCCCGCGCCAGTCCCCGAGTTCGGCGATTCTCTTCGAGATGAGCTCCGATGCCGGCCGGCCTTGGCTCGCGCCCGACTTTTTCATATTCTCATCCTAGAAGTTCCAGATATATTTCATTTGCAGGACAGTGGAGGATAGCCATGTAAGCGGAGGTTCTCCGTTCGCGGTGGACCGCGGCCACAATGCGATTGACCTGGCCGGTTGTCAGGCTATCGGCGCCGGTCCGTTTGGCGGTCGCCTGCATGGCCCTCAATTCTCCGGGGGCCGGGGCAAGGGTTCTCATGTAGTCCCGACCGCTCATAATGACAAGGCTGGGCGCGCCGCGGCGGCCGACGACAAATCGCTCGTTCTTCTGCGTGGCCCGCTTCATAATTTGCCCGAATTGGGTGCGGGCAGTCAGGGCCGATACGACGTTGGTCATAACTGTTGGAGATTGCCCGATGCTCAAATGCTCACTCGAACCGATTCATTAGGGCCTGTCTAGAAATATCAGTTCCATATTGAAATGTTTTGGCGTATTCTGATAGTGGATGGACTGGGACGTCGCTATCAAGAAACGTTACGCGGTTTTGATGCCGCTGCTGGATGAGCGGTCTCGACG
>JBAWDI010000762.1:0-1527 GCA_049590695.1 Bryobacteraceae bacterium | reverse complement strand
GCGTCCACCAAGCCGCTGCCGCAAATGCCGCGCGCCGCCTGGCCACCGAGCACGTGGCATTCGTACGCGCCATCCTCCACGCGCACCGCGTCGATGGCGCCGGCCCTGGCGGTCATTCCCGCGCTGATCCTGCCGCCTTCGAAGGCCGGCCCCGCGGCCGTGGATGCGCACAGGATTCCGTGCCGGCTGCCCAGCACAATTTCGCCATTGGTGCCGATATCGAACAAGGCGTGAGTCGCGGACTGCTCGTGCAAGCGCGTGGCCACGATGCCAGCCAGCAGGTCGCTGCCTACGAAGCCGCCGAGACAGGGCAGGAAATGCACGGCGCGCAGGCTAGAGCGTGCCCCACCAGGCCAGCCAAGCTCCCGCGCGGTGAAGCGGCGCTCCTCCAGCTCGGGGGAGAGGAACGGCACGGCCGCCAGCGGCGTGATGCTGAGGCCGCAAAACAGGTGGTGCATGGCGGTGTTGCCCGCAAGCAGCACCTCTTCGATGGCGCGGCCGCCGGCCAAGCGCGCCAACATCTGGCCGAGAGTCTGGCGGATCATGGCGGTCAATTCGCCGGGGTGCCGCAGGTCGTACTGGATGCGGCTCATGACGTCGGCGCCGTGCCGCGCCTGGGGGTTGAGCGCCGTTTCGACGGCCAGCACCTCGCCCGACGAGAGATCCACCAGTTGCGCCACCAGCGTGGTGGTGCCGAGGTCGATTACGGCGCCGAAACCCGGGCGCGGCTCGAGCGGCGTCGCCTGCTCATCGGTGAGCACCGTCAGCGACCACTGATCCACTTCGACCACCACGCTTTCGCGCGCCTCGGCGCAGCAGGCCAGGCGCCAGCCGTGGGCGAGTTCCGCCTCGGACAAGGCCTGCCGCATGGTTGGCGTGATGGGAACGTGTCCGGACAGGACGCGGATCTTGCACCCGCCACAGGCGGTCTCGCCGCCGCAAGGGAACTCGACGCCCAGTTCGAACAGGCGGTCGGCCAGGCTGCGATGCGGCTCGGGGTGGATGTCGAAGGTCATGTGGCGCAGGCAGCGGCCAGCGCCCGAATGAATTCGGGAGTCGTCCCGCAGCAGCCGCCAATGAACGCGGCACTGGCCTCGACGAGCGCCGGCAGGTACGAGGCGAAGACGCCGGCCCGCGTGCTGTAGACCACCGCGCCTTCCCGCATCTCCGGCAGACCGGCGTTGGCCTTGATCCAGACTGGCAAGGAGCAGGCTGCCGCGAGCCTCTCGCACACCGGCACGAAGCGCTCGATACCCGCACCGCAATTGGCGCCGACCGCATCCGCGCCAGCCGATTCCATGGCGCGCGCGGCCCCCTCGGGGGTGACGCCCATCATCGTCCGGTCCTTGTTCTTCCCGCTATCGAACGCGAACGAGACGATGACCGGAAGGCCGGTGGATTTGGCTGCGCTCAGGGCAAGGCCGGCCTCCTCGAGGTCGCTCATGGTTTCGACGAGCAGCGCGTCCGCGCCGGCTTCCGCCAGCGCCACAGCCTGCGCGGCGAACGCCCCGGCGACCTCTTCCCGCC
>JBAWDI010000761.1:0-3577 GCA_049590695.1 Bryobacteraceae bacterium | reverse complement strand
CTACCAGGTGAACAAGGCCAGGCTCATCGAACACGTGGCCAGCCTCATCAACGAAAAGAAACTCGAGGGCATGAACGAACCGCGCGACGAAAGCGACCGCGATGGCATGCGCATCGTCTTCCCCTTGAAGCGCGGCGAGCAGGCCGAAGTCATCCTCAACAATCTCTACAAGCACACCCAACTACAGATCGGCTTCGGCATCATCATGCTCTCCATCGTTAACGGGCAGCCGCGCGAAATGGGGCTGGTGGAGATCATCAAGTGTTTCGTCGACCACCGCATCGACGTTGTGCGGCGGCGCACCGAGTTCGAGCTGCGCAAGGCGCGCGACCGCGAGCATATTTTGCTGGGCTTCCAGAAGGCCCTGCACAACCTGGATGAAGTCATCCGGCTGATCCGCGCGGCCGGCGCGCCCAGAGAAGCCCGCGAATCCCTGATGGCGCGCTTCGAGTTCACCGAGAAGCAGGCGCAAGCCATTATCGAGTTGCAATTGCAGCGCCTCACCGGCATGGAGCAGCAGAAGATCCTCGACGAGCTGGCCGAAATCGAGCGGCGCATCGCGGAGTACCTGGGCATCCTGGGCTCCGACAAAATTCTTCGCGACTTGATCGTCGATGAGCTGAAGGAAATCCGCAAGGACTTCGGCGACGAGCGCCGCACCCAGATCATCGAGGACACCGGCGAGATCCAGCTCGAAGACCTGGTGGCCGTGGAAGACGTGGCCATCACCGTCACGCGCGGCGGCTACTTGAAGCGCACCTCGGTGGACACCTACCGCCGGCAGACCCGCGGCGGCAAGGGCAGAATCGGAATGAGCACCCGCGCCGAAGATTTCGTCGAGCGCTTGATTATCGCCTCCACCCACAGCTACCTGCTGATCTTCACTACGCGCGGCCGCGTGTATTGGCTGAAGGCCTACGAAATCCCCGACGCCACCACGGTAGGGAAGGGAAAGCACATTTCCAATCTGATCGCCTTGCAGCCGGACGAGACCGCCAAGGCCTTCCTTTCCGTCAAGGATTTCGTCCCCGACCAGTTCATCATCATGGCGACCAGCCACGGGGTCATCAAGAAATCGGAGCTGACGGAGTTCGATAACCCCATGTCGCGCGGCATCATCGCGGTGTCGCTCGACGAAGGCGACGAGCTGATCTCCGCCAAGATCACGCCCGGCGACAACTACGTTTTCCTGGGATCTCACCAGGGGCAGGCAATTCGCTTCCTGGAGACCCAGGTGCGGCCCATGGGCCGTCAGGCTCGCGGCGTCCGCGCCATGCACCTGGCCGAGGGCGATTACCTGATCGGCATGGAGGTGGTCGAGAAAGACGGCCTCATCCTGTCGATCGCGGAAAACGGCTATGGCAAGCGCACGCGGCTCGAAAACTACCGGCTGACGGCGCGTGGCGGCAAGGGGGTCATCAACATGAAGACCACCCACAAGACCGGCAAGGTGATCGACATCCTTTCGGTGAAGGAAGACTCCGACCTGATGATTGTGAGCCAGAACGGCAAGATCATCCGCATCGAGTCTTCCACCATCCGCCAGGCCGGGCGTTCCACGCAAGGCGTCCGGCTGGTGACGCTCGAGGAAGGCGACAAAGTGGCCGCCGCCTCCGTGATTCCAGAGACCGAAAACGGCAATGGCAACGGGCAGGAGACCCTGCCTCTCCAGTAGAATTGAACTATGGCCGCACTCGTAAATTTCTCCACCCCCGCGAGCCTGCTCGAAAAGCAGGAGCAGCTCTTCGCCAACCTGCGCGGCATGGGCCGCGTGATTGTGGCCTTCTCGGGCGGCACCGATTCCGCCTACCTGGCGTGGGCCGCCAACCACGTCCTCGGCCCCAACGCCGTCGCCATCACCGCCGACTCGGCCTCGCTTCCCGAATCCCATAAGCGCGACGCCGAGGCCTTCGTCCAGCGATTCGGCCTGGTGCACGAGTACGTCCGGACCACCGAGTTCGAGAATCCCGACTACGCCCGCAACGATCCCAACCGCTGCTTCCACTGCAAGGACGAGCTCTTCACGCGTCTCGATCAGGTGGGCCGCGCGCGCGGTTACGAGCACGTCGTCTACGGAGTGAATGCCGACGATCTGAGCGACTATCGTCCCGGCCAGAACGCCGCCAAGCAGCACCAGGTGGCCGCCCCGCTGGCGGACGCCGGCATGACCAAAGCCGAGATCCGCGAGCTTTCCCGCCTGGCCGGCCTGCCCACGTGGGACCGGCCGGCGTCAGCCTGCCTGAGCTCGCGCATCCCTTACGGCACCCCGGTGACCATTGAGACCGTGAAGACCGTCGAAACCGGCGAGGAGCGTGTCAAAGCGCTCGGTTTCCGGCAGTTTCGCGTGCGCTTTCACGGTGAAATCGTGCGCCTCGAAATCGCCCGCGACGAGATGCCCAAGGCCCTGACCATCGACATGGCGCAACGCTTCACCGCGATCTTCAAGGAGCTGGGCTTCCGCTACGTGACGCTCGACCTGGAGGGCTACCGCCAGGGCTCCCTCAACGAAGTGCTGGATCTGTAAGCTGTGGGGCAGATTGTCAATCTGCGGCCGATTGTCAATCGGCCCTTTGGCACACGAAACCGTCTGGTCCTACAACTGGTGAGAAATGGCGGCTAAAACTCGTCTTCTTCCGGCTTCTTCTTCCCCTTGCGCCTGAGAATCACAATGGCGATAAGAATCACCGCGAGTATGCCGGCGACGAGCTGCACTTCTCCCTGCGTGATGAGTATGGCGGCTTCGGTCATGCTGGTCTCCTATTGGTCCGCAACGGCAGTATAACATTGTTAGCGGGGGATGCCGCATGAGCGCGCTACATAGGGTCGTAATCGTGGGTGGCGGTTTCGGCGGCCTCTACGCAGCCAAAGCGCTGGGCAAGGCGCCCACAGCCGTGACCCTGATCGACCGGCGCAACTTCCACCTCTTTCAGCCGCTGCTCTACCAGGTCGCCACGGGCGGGCTTTCACCCGGCGAGATCGCATCGCCGCTTCGCGTGGTGCTCCGCCGCAACCCGAACACCGAGGTGCTGCTCGGCGAAGTGGTCGATCTCGACGCCCAAGGCCGCCGTGTGATTCTGCGCGACGGTGAGGCGGCCTATGACGACCTGATCGTCGCCACCGGCGCCACCCATCATTACTTCGGCAACGACCAGTGGGCGCCGCTCGCGCCTGGCCTTAAGACGGTCGAGGATGCCACCGAAATCCGCAGCCGCGTGCTCGACGCCTTCGAGCGCGCCGAGCGGGAACCGGACCTGGACAAACGCCGCGCGTGGCTGACCTTCGCGATTGTGGGCGGCGGCCCCACTGGTGTCGAGCTCGCCGGTGCTTTGGGCGAAATCGCCAACGACACTTTGCGTCACGATTTCCGCCGCATCAATCCCGCCGACGCCGAAATCCTGCTGATCGAGGGCGAGGACCGCGTGCTGCCGCTGTTTCCCCGCGATCTTTCGGCCAAGGCCGAGAAGCAACTGATCGGCTTGAACGTACGCTCGCTCACCGGCGCCAAGGTCACTGGTATCGACCCGGACGGCGTTACCGTGAGTGCCGGCGGACAGGAGCACCGCATCGCCGCCCGCAC
>JBAWDI010000760.1:0-3229 GCA_049590695.1 Bryobacteraceae bacterium | reverse complement strand
CGCCGCAACTGGGCACTTTGCCGCCCGACGGCGAGTGGGTCGCGGCCGAGCCTACGGGCAGCGAGCCGGAGCCGGTGGAGTATCCGCGCGGCGCGGCCCTCATGATGCGCGTGTATGTCATCCGGGCGGTTCGCCAGATCGACGAGCGCTACGGCCAGTTCGGCGGCGACGCGGACCTGGCGGCGCAGATCCTGCGGGCATCCAAGAAAATCCTGCTCGATCCGGCGGCGCGCGTGCGGCACTATGGGAGCGGGGCCTACACGGCCCTGGAGCGCGCCGATTTTCTGCTCGGCCGCGCGGTCTTCATGGGAAAGTACCTGGGGTTCGGGGCCGGTCTGCGGGCGCGGCTGGGGGCGGTCTTTGGCCCGCTCCTCTCCTTCCGCTTCGGCGAGCTGCGCTACACCCTGCCGGGCCAGAAGATCGACGGCACGCAATTCTGACTGGTAGGGGCCGCGGGGTGCCCCCTGGGCCGCCCGGCCCCTACGCCCCGCTGTTAACCTTTGATATCTAGTGCATGGGGTGCAGTGGGGGTTAACATTAACCCCATGGACACGCTGTTCTGGATCTTCCTACCCGGCTTCGCGGCCGTCACCGCGGGCCTGCTGGCGTGGTTTGTCATGCAGTCGCGCATGGAAGTGGCGCTGGCGGGGCTGCGGGAGCAGTTGGCGGAGTCGCGAGGGGAGTTGCGGGCCGAAAAGGCGGCCATGGAAGGGTCGCTCGACACCGCCTTGCACGCCGCCGAGGAGCGCGCGCGCCGTCAGGCTTTCGACAAATTCCTGACCGAATTGCGCGTCGAGCAACGCCACTACACGCGCGAGAACCGGATGTACACGCCAGCCCGCACATGCCTGGTGCTCCAGGAGCGAATGTTCTTCCGTAACATTCCGCTTTCAGACTGGATCGAGCACGAGATTCTGCTGGGAAACGAGGCGGACGTCAACCGGTTGCTGCGGGACATGACCATCTTCGACCATGAGGTAGTCAGCATTGCCGACCTCCCACGGCCGAAGAAAGCCCTGGCCTGAGCCCGCCTGATATCATGGTCGATATGGATCGACTCCGTGTTCTCGCCATCGTTGTGGCCTTGGCCGCGGGCCCGCGCGTGCTGCTGGCGGCCGATAAAGGCGATGTGTCAAAAGGGAAGGCCGTGTTCCAGCAGTGCAGCGTCTGCCACCGCGCGGACAGCGACGAAAAGAAGATCGGACCTGGTCTGAAGGGGCTGTTCAAGAAGGCCAGACTGGCCGACGGCAAGAAGGTCACCGAGGCCACCGTTCGCGCCAAGGTCGAGGGAGGCGGAAACGGAATGCCCGCCTATAAAGACATGCTGACGGACGGGGAAAAGAACAACCTGATCGCGTATTTGAAGACGCTGTAAAGAGGTCTGGGCAAGCTAAAGCATGCCCCACCTAGGCCTTCGCGCCGAGGACTTCCAGGGCTTTCTTCACCACCGGATCGTCTTCCGCCTTCTTCGGCGGCGGCGGGGCGGCCTCCGAAGGTCCGGGGATCTTGCCCGGCGCGGCCTCCGGTAGAGCGGGGATGGGCTCGCCGTTTTCGTCCACGTCCACTTGCGGTTCGGGCTCGTTGACCAGCACTCCGGGGGTCACGCCGGTGTCCTGGATGGCCTTGCCATCGGGCGAGTAGTACTTGGCCACCGAAAGAATGATCGCTGCGCCATCGTCCATGGTGATGGCGCGGCGCACGGAGGCATCGCCGTAAGTGCGCTCACCCACCACTTGGGCCCGCTTATTCCCCATGAGGGCGGCAGCCACGATTTCCGCGGCGTCCGCCGTGCCATGGTTGGTGAGGACCGCCAGCGGCAAGCTGGTGACCGCTTTGGACGGGTCGGCGTCGAAGTTCTGCCGCGGCACGCGCTGGCCCTGCTCGTAAGCGATGAGGCCCTTGCTCAGAAACAGATTGGCGAGGGCGATGCCGTCGTCCGGCGTGCCCACGGCGCAGCTTCGTAGATCGAGCACCAGTTTCTGCGCGCCCTCCTTCTGGAGCTTCTCGATGGCGGCCGCGGCCTCCTTCACCACGGCCGGGGAAAGCGCATCGATATTGATGTAGCCCACCTGGCCGTCCAGCATCTTGGCCTCGACGGGCGGCAGGGTGAGGATGGCCCGCGTCAGCGTCACGGTCTGCGGCTCGGGCCGCCGCACGCGCACCACGCTGAGTTCCACGGTGCTGCCGGGTTCGCCCTGGAGCAGCAAGCCGGCATAGGCCAGCGGCATGTCGCGCGTGGCGACGCCCTTGATGGTCTCAATCATGTCCATGGTGGAGAGGCCGGCTTTGGCCGCCGGCGATCCCGGCACGGTCCCAACGATCCCCACGTATCCGAACTTCTTCGACAGGATCAGGCCCACGTCGGCCCGCTGGAGATCCTTGTTCTTGAGGTAGTCTTTGTACTGTTCCGCGTTGAGGTAGCTGGCGAACGGATCGATGGCCTCCAGCATGCCGTTCAAAGCGCCCATGGTGACGCTCTTCATGTCGGGCTCTTCGACGTACTCGGACTTGATGCGGGAGACTACGTCGCTGAAGACGCCGATGTGCTTGTAAGCGTCGTCCGCCGAAGAAGCGCCCTGGCCGAGCACACTCCCGATCAGGAGCAGAACCGCGAGACACGAAGATGCGCTCACGATGAGGTACTTGATACGGCTGTTCATAAGTGTCGGAAACTCCGGAGGCCCTAAGCCATTATACCTTGCTTATTGGACGCGCCCGCGGCCGGTTTGGTTGTAACTGTTATTACCAGCCCATCCGCTCCCGCAGCCCCGTGATATGCGCGGCATGGTGGCGGCTGTGCCAGGCGTACATGGCCACGGTGAGATCCAGGCGCATGACGCCGCGCTCGGGGTGGAGGAAGGTGCGGGCGAAATCGGCTTCGGACATGGACCGCAGCAGAACCACCAACCGTTGGTGGAGACCATCGATGAGCTGGAGCGAGGTCTCGACCGGGGCCGTGCGCGCATCGGGGAGTTCGGCCCATTTGGACTGGTCATAGGGCTTGATGGTGGGCTGGTCCTCGGTGAGCGCCAGGCGAAAGCGGATATAGGCGTTGAGGTGGCTGTCGGCGAGGTGGTGCACCACCTCGCGGACCGTCCAGCCGTCCGGGCGATAGGGGGTGTCGAGCTGCCGTTCGGTGAGCCCCTGGACCGCCGCGCGGAATTGCGCGGGGGCAGCCTCAATTTCGCCGATCCACCGCGCACGCATCTCCGGAGTGACGGATTCGGGG
>JBAWDI010000759.1:0-5019 GCA_049590695.1 Bryobacteraceae bacterium | reverse complement strand
CACGTCTTGAACCTTCATCATCCGCTCCATCTCGGCGGCCGAGTACTGCTGCGTTTCGTCCACCACCCAGCATCACCCGCCGCCGAGCCAACCGGACAGATCACGTGTGAATTCGACCGGACATATCGCATACTAGCGACAGCGACCGAAGATTGGTCTTGACAATGTGGCCACTTTTGTGTAGGCTGCCTTCGAGGCAGATCATAATGGGAGTTCTTCTCATGCCTCGCAACTTGGCGCAGCGTTGGCGCCGGACGCTTGCCGAAAATGGCCTGCCTAGCGCGAGTCCGCCGCTGCCGGTGATGACCCGAACTGGCCGAAAGCCGCTGCAACGTGTGCGGCTGTTCCGGCAAGCACAGTTCGCGGCGAGACATGAGGTTTCCTCAGTTTCCGTCGTAGAAGGTCCGCAGCAAGTAAGAAGGAGAGCCTCGATGAGCTCTTTATCCAACGCCGCCGCAATTCGCGCGGTAGCCTGGCTTCTCTTTGCGGTTTGTTTGATCCAGCCGGTCCTTCCTCAATCCCGCGTGCCGGTGAGTCAGGGCCAGCCCCCGAAGCAGCAGAATCCTCCGGGAACGGTCTCGCAGGCGTTGCGAGATCTGACGACCAATGCCGAGGCTGGAGACGCACGAGCACAACTGCGCTTGGGGAAATTGTCTGCGACCGGCACTGGCGTCCCCGAGAGTGATAGTGACGCTGTAAAGTGGTACCGACTGGCGGCCGAACAGGGATTGGCGGAGGCTCAGTATCTGCTCGCCGGACGGTACAGCTCCGGACGAGGTGTTCCCCAGGACTATGCGCAAGCACTGTACTGGACGAGTGTGGCTGCGGTCAACTCAAACGACGAGAACACTCAAACCCTTGGCTATTACGCGGCTGGAAAGCTGACGATGGCGCAGGTGGCGCCGGTACGGTCCTCGGTGGCTGGAGAAGATTCGAGAACATTGGACCTGCCGTGGCTGCAAGTCAGGAACAAGAGGCAAGCGAATATCGCTCCGGACCGGCATGATGATGCGCAGACGGTTGCCGGCAAATGGGGTTACGTTGATCGCAACGGCAACCTGATTGTGGAGCCGCAGTTCGATGACCGGAAGCACTTCTCTGACGGGCTGGCCGCAGTCAAACTCGAAGCGAAGTGGGGCTTTATCGACACGGCTGGACGGTTTGCGATTGCGCCACGCTTTGTGGGGGTAAGCTCCCTTTCGGGAGGTCTGGCGGGAGTCAGAGTCCAGAAGAACGGTGACTGGGGATTCATCGGACGGGATGGGAGGTTTGCGATCGAGCCGCGCTTCTCGGACGTGCTTGACGAGAGCTGGTTCTCGGAGGGTTTGGCGGTTGTTGCGATGCGTCGTGGAGGGCCGCTGTATTACATAGAGGCCACGGGGTAGTCCGTGGTAGAGATCAAATCCGATTTTGGGTTTGCCTCACACCTTTCCGAAAAACGCGCCGTGGTTGGCTCAAAGAGCATTGGTTTTAATGCCGGTTGCGGCTACACGGGCGTGGTGATCAGGTTAGGGCCCAGCGGAAAACTGGAGGAGGCTGAGGCTGAATTCCCCGACGACCCCGCAGATTTCGTGTTTGGAGGAATGTCCCGTCTGCTGCGATTCATCGACATGACCGGCGCGGTCGTGACTTCGGATGACTATGATGGCGCGCGATCGTTCTCCGAAGGCCTGGCCGCAGTCAAGAAGGGCGAGAAGTGGGGTTACATCGACAAAGCTGGAGTCCTTGTGATCGCACCACAATTCGGCGAGGCACTATCGTACTCCGATGGGTTTGCGGCTGTGAAGAGCCAAGGTAAGTGGGGTTATATCGATCAGACAGGCAGAGCGTTGAGAATCGGGAGTAAGTGAATGAGAAAAGCTGTGTCGTGGTCATGGATTGTGGGCATAGGCATGATTTCGGTCGCGGCGTTCGGAGGGACGCGGCCGGTGAGTCCGGAGCGGCGTTCGGCGATCAGGAAACTGGGCTGCGTGGTGAGTTTCACCGAGCAGCGGCTTTCGGCGGACCTGGGGGATAGGGAGGTGTCGGCAGCGGCCGGCGAGGAATCCGAGTTTCCGTGGGTGGCAGCCGGAGGG
Source organism: Bryobacteraceae bacterium (assembly GCA_049590695.1). Taxonomy (GTDB): domain Bacteria; phylum Acidobacteriota; class Terriglobia; order Bryobacterales; family Bryobacteraceae; genus Fen-178. The sequence continues at coordinate 2,944 of JBAWDI010000759.1, read as the reverse complement.
GGCGGGGTATACGGCGGGGCCGGAGGCATGGGCATCATGGGCGGGATCATGGCGGCGGTGGAAAACGCCCGGGCCGGCACGGCGCTGGGGGAGATGCTTACGGCGGAATTGGGGGAGTGGGACTTCCGCAAGATGCTGCGGAGCACGGTGGCGGAGGTTTTGAAAAAAGAAGCCGGCTTCGATGCGGTGACGGTGGATCTCACCGGGGGCATCAAGAAAAACGCCGCGAGTTTGCGCCAACAGGAGATCGACACGGTGGTGAGTTTTCACTATTTCCGGTTTGGGGTTCAGGCGGAGAAAGAAGGGCTGCTGGCGGCGCGAGCCTGGGTGTGGATCACGGTGTGGGACGTGGCCAGCGGAAAGGCCCTCAGCTCGGCTTCGGTAGTGGCGGGCGGGAGCGATAACCGGAAGCTGCTGGGGCGGATCTGTCCGAGCGAGCAGAAGAATCAGCCGGCGCCGGATTGCGCGTACGCATTGCCCGGGGTCACGACCAATTTGGATGGCTTTATGGCGGACAACGCGCGGTTGTTGAAACAGGAGCTGAAGATCGCCGGGTACATTGCGACGCAACAGGCGGTGGCAGCGAGCGGGCTGGCGCGAGGAGGCGAGGGACCGGCCGACGCGCGCTACCTGATGAGACCGGCGGACTGGCCGGCGGCGTCGAAGGCCGGGGAGGCGGGGCGATGAAAGGGACAGTGTTGGCCGTGGCGCTTTCGGCGGCGCTCAGGCTGGGCGCACAGACAGGCGGGCCGGCGCAGGTCTCGGGCGAGTACCAGGAGAAGATTGCGAAGCCCGCGGAGCTGGTGTGGAAGGCGGCGCTGATGGCCCTGGAGAAGTCAGAGGTGGCGCTCGAGAAATGGGATGAGCGGGCCTTGACGATGAAGAGCGTGCAAGCACTGGTTTACGACCCGGCCACGATCAAGAAGTGGACCGGCAGCCGGTTGACGGAGATAAAAGGGTTGGGGAACACGAAGCTGGCGGTGTGGCGCGAGATGCGGTTGGAGCACGAGATTGCGGTGACGCGGGAGGGAGGGGAGGAGTCGGCGGTGAGGGTGCGGTCGACGATGGAGATCCACGAGACGAACACGACGCACCGCTGGCACTTGTTTGCATCGTCGGGGGAACGGGAGCGGGAGATCCTCGCGCGCGTGCGCGAGAGTGCCGAAGCCTTGTCCAAAGATCCGGGACTGGAGGTGCCGAGGCCGCAAGCACTGTACCGGGTGGCGGCGCGGCCATCCTTTCAGAACAAGGGCGAATACGCGCTGGGCGCGGGGGACCTGTTCGAGCTGGGCCGAAAGGCGCTGCGGGACTGCGGACTACGCCTGATCGCAGCGGAGGAGGACACGGGGCTGCTGCTGACGCGGGCCGAGACGGTAACGCCGGTGTCGAAGGAGGCGAAGGAACTGATTCGGCGCTATTTCACCAACGAGCCGCTGGAGCCGAAGGAGGGCGCGGAGAGCCGGTCCGGGGGGAACTTCGCGGCGACGGTCCAGGTGCGCATGCTGATCGAGCCGGGAGCGGACGCCGCACACGCCCGCATGGAACTGGCGAGCTGGCATCACGCGGGGCTGACAGGGCAGAACGCGGTGAAGAGTCCGGGCGTGTTGGAAAACGAGATTCTGGATTCGCTCAAGACGGGGGTGCGGACGTGGGGGAAGCTGGGGCGGTACGAGTTCACGAACCTGTCGGCGGAAGGGGAGAGAGAAGCGATCTTCGACGGCAGCGCGAGCGCGGTGTGGCTGGGGCTGGCGCGATTTTTCCAGAGCAACGGGTATCGCGCGAGGGCGGTGGCGCAAGAGGACATGATGATGGCAGTGACGCCGTATGTGGAGTCAGGGGCAGGACACTGGTGTTCGTACCAGGTGGGAGTGCCGCTTCGGGGCAGCAGTCCCACCCGAGCGGTTTTTTCGTTGTCGTGCCGCGGCGCGGGCCAAGGGCCAAGGATCGGCCGCGAATACGTGGCTGCTCCGCCGGCCATGGCGGATGAATTCGTGCGCGCCGTGGAAAGGGAGACGGTGGGATACGAGGCACCTTCGAGGCTTCCCGCGCTGGCCGATGGCAGTGTTCAGGGCGGGCCGTTCGGCGCGGATGCGATTTCCGGACTGATCGCGCGGCTGGGGGCGATTGACTCGGCGGGTTTCTGGCCCGAACTGGAGTTCTATCCAGGGGGACTGAAGTACGAGCAGGATGGCGGGACGCCGGTGCTGGGGCTGGCGGTGCATTTGAAGGAGCCCGTATTGACGGAAGGCGCGGCGGATCCGCAGACGACGGCCCAGTGGATGGCTGAGCGTGTTGCGCACCCGTTTGCCATGGCACTCGAACAGAGCGGGCTGAAGCCGCCGGCGGGATTGCAGGTGAGGCTGCGAGTGGCGCACACGCGGTACGGGTTGGACGATGGGACGCCGGCCGACCTGACGCATCACGAGTTTCGCGTGCAAGCGCCGTGGCGGGAATGGATGCGGTTGGGATGCGGCGACACAGAAGCGCGGGCATTCCTAAAAGTGGCGGCGCAGTCCTTTGACGGAGAGAGGTCACAGTGAGAAAGGAGGCTAACACAATGGCACCAAAATTGTACCTGGCTGTACTTATCGCGTTTCTCAGGCTTGTTCCGGCTGCCGGAGAGGGCGGATGGCAGCCTCAGGGCAAAAGCGTTCGCTCTGAGACGGGGCCCGCGGCTCAGCCCGAGCAGTTGGCCACGGAAATACGCAAGTTCGTGGAGGAGCAGCCGCCGCTGCCCCTACCAAACCGCCAACCTGGCAATGCTCGGGGAATGTTCGAGCTGTCTGTGAACCTGGCCAGGCAAATGGGGATCAAGCAGCCCGAGTTGTTTGCTCTTGAGGCCACCGCCGAAGTAGTTCGTCGTGACAGAGGGTTTGTAGTAGCACTGTGGACTTGTCCCGATTTTTGAGACAACCAGTTAAGGCACAATTTTCATTAAACGGAG
>JBAWDI010000758.1:0-5743 GCA_049590695.1 Bryobacteraceae bacterium | reverse complement strand
AGCGGGACCACCGCGGAGGCGAAATCGAAGGTGAGAAAGAAGCCCAGCAAGGCAGCGGCCCAGAGGCCTTCGCGCCGGGACCATAGATCGCGCGCGAATCGAAAGGCGATCCAGCAGGCCAGCAGCGCATAGAGGGCTCCGGCCAGGCGCAGCAGCCAGCCGGCGCGCGCGCCCCAGAGCAGGCACACGGAAGGCACCAGCGGGGGTTTGTCGAACCAGATGTCGCGGTAGATGGTTTTGCCGCCGAGCATCTGCCGGGCCGCCGCCATGGGCAGGGTGTCGCCTTCCCAGAGGATTTCGACGTGGCACATCCGCGCCGCCACCAGCAGCGCGAACAGCAGCAGAAAAAACAGCCGGGTCTTGCTCAAACCGTTACAGCGGCGCGCGCCAGCAGGCGCTCGAGCACGCGGCGGAACTCGGCGCCGTAGGCCGGGTCGGCCAGCGCGAACTCCACGAAACTTTCAAAGTAGCTGGGGAAGTTGCCGATGTCGTAACGCTTCTCTTCGGGCGTCAGCTTCACCGCCAGCACGCGGCGGCCTTCCTCGCACATCAACTGGATGGCGTCGGTAAGTTGAATTTCGCCCCGCTGGTCGGGCTTGACCTGGCGGATCATGTCGAAAATCACCGGCGAGAAGACATAGCGGCCGGCGATGGCCAGGTTGCTGGGCGCATCTTCCGGGGCGGGCTTTTCCACCAGGTTCACGATGCGGAACACGTCGTCCATGCCGTCCTCGGGCTGCACGATTCCATAATGCAAGGTCTCTTCCTGCGGCACTTCCTCGACCGCGATCACACAACTGGCGCGCTTCGATTGGAAGACCTCCGCCATGCGGCTGACGGCGCGCGACACCGCATGCAGGCCCAGAATGGAATCGCCCAGAGCCACCAGGAAAGGCTCTTCACCGGCGAAGTTTTCAGCGCACAGAATGGCGTCGCCGAGACCTTTCTGGAGCCGCTGGCGAGTGTAAAAGAAATTGGCTTTCAGGGCTTCGAAGTCCAGTTCTTTGAGCAGGTCCTGTTTGTTGGCCGCGGTGAGACTGCGGGCCAGCTCGGGATCGTGGTCGAAATGATTCTCGATGGTGGCTTTTCCGCGACCGGTGACAAACAGGATCTGCTGGATGCCGTTCGACACCAACTCCTCGACCACGTACTGGACGATGGGCTTGCGGGCCACCGGGAGCATTTCCTTGGGCTGCGACTTGGTGGCCGGCAGCAGCCGCGTCCCATGCCCGGCGACCGGAACAACCGCGCTTTTAATCACCTTTTGAATATACCAGCCGGAAGTGCGGTATATTGGGCAAAGAAAAAGCGAAGCATGGAGGACATCCAGCAACAGCTCGCCGCGCTGCGGCGGCGCGTGGCGGGCATCGACCGCAAGTACGCGGGGGCGCCGCGCGACGAGCGGCCCTCCCGCTGCTTCATCGAAGAGTTGATGAGCGGCGAAGTGGTGCGCACGCCGCACGGCGAGCACTTCGAGACAGAGAAAACCTGGGAGCGCCACCGCCGCCACGGCAGCGTGGATATCGCCGACCTGGCGGAGTTGCCGGAAGATCTGCTGGGACCGCTCTCGGGCGGGACGGTGGAGCGCGCGCACCCGTTGAAATGGGCTTTCCTCGATACCGAGACCACCGGCCTGGCGGGCGGCACGGGCACCTATGCTTTTCTGGTGGGAGTGGGCGCGATCGACGCCGCGGGATTCCGCCTGCGCCAGTTCTTCATGCGCGATTTCGGCGAAGAGGCGTCGCTGCTATGGCGACTCTCGGAGCACCTGGCGCAGTTCGACGTCCTCATCACTTATAACGGCAAAGCCTACGACCAGCCGCTGCTGGAGACGCGCTACCGCATGGCGCGGGCGCCCCATCCATTCGACCGCGTGCAGCACCTGGACCTGCTGTTCGGCGCGCGCCGTTTATGGAAGCTGCGCCTGGAGAGCTGCCGCCTGGTGGACCTGGAGAACCAGATCCTGGGGGTGGAGCGGCAGGGCGATTTGCCTGGGGAGATGATCCCGTATTGCTACTTCGAGTATTTGCGCACGAAGCAGGCCTTTCGGCTGGTTCCGATCTTCCATCACAACGCCCTGGATATTCTTTCGCTGGCGTGTCTGACGGCCATCGTGCCATTCGCTTTCCGGCAGCCGGAGGACGCGGCGCTGCGCCATGGCGCGGACCTGATTGGCCTCGCGCGGTGGCTGCTCCAGGGCGAGCGCCAGGAAGAGGCGCTGCGCCTGTTTCGCCGCGCGGTGGAGATGGGTCTGCCGGATAGCCTGCTGTTCAAGACGCTGTGGGACATCGGCGTGGTGGAGAAGCGGCTGGGGCGTGAGGACGCCGCGCTGGCCGCGGTTACGGAGCTGGCGGAATCGCGCAACCCATACCGCGTGCGTGCACTCGAAGAACTGGCCAAGCACTACGAGCACCGCGCGCGCGACTATGCGGCGGCGCTGGAAATGACAAGCAGGGCGCTGGCAATTGAGGACACACCCGAGCTGAGGCGAAGGGAAGACAGACTGAAGGGGAGAGTGGACGGGCCGCGCCGCCGGCGGCTGGTGTTGTAGAGGATAATGGACACTGAGAGGAACTTCGATGGTCAGCGTTGGGCCCGTGGAAGTTGACGAGATCAGCCTTGCCGACCTGTGCCGGCAATACCAGGTGCGGGAGCTCGCGGTGTTTGGTTCGGCGGCGCGCGGGGAGGCGCGTGCGGATAGCGACATCGACTTGCTCGTCGAGTTTCTCCCGCAAGCCCATATCGGTTTGATGGACTATGCCGGCCTGATGCTCGATCTATCGAAGCTGCTGGGCCGCAAGGTGGATTTGGTCTCGAAGAACGGGCTCAAACCGCTGATCCGGGCGTCGGTGCTGAGTGAGACGCGACTTCTTTATGCGGCGTGAAGAGCTGTATCTGCAGGACATTGTCGAAGCCGCGGATCATATCGCCCGGTTCGTCGCTGAGTCCGGACTCGTGGGTTTTCGAGAATCGGAGATGGTGCGGAGCGCCATCGTCCAGAAGCTCGGTGTGATCGGCGAGGCTGCGTCTCGCGTGTCCGACGAACTGAAGGACCGCCACGCTGAAGTGCTGTGGCCGAAGGTCGTGGCCTTCCGCAACATTCTCATACACGCGTACTTCGGCATCGACTGGGAGATTGTCTGGTGGGCAGCCAGCGAAGAGACCCCGGCCTTGAGGGATCAGATCGCCCGGATTCTCGACGAGTTCGGCAATCCGGATTCCACTGCATAGACGAGGAGAGACCGTGCACAAAATCACCGAATGCGTCATTCTGATCAGTCTCCTCGCAGCGGACGGTCTGGCAAAAGCCCGTGCGGCCGACGACGCTAAGGGCGTTGTGGACCCGATGGAGCGCCAGACTATTTTACTGGCCGAGTTCGACAATGTGCAGCGCGGCGACGGCTCTGCCGGACGGATCCAGCGGCCGGTTTTGTACACGATAAAGGTCCGTGGCCGAGTCACCCGTATTCTCAATGACGCGGGACATCAAGGTCTGCGCGAAGGCGAGTTCCAGATGGAATTCACGGAGAGTTCGGGCGGGATGCACAAAGGGGTTTCCTGGACGGACTTCGACATACAAGCGGGCCAACAATACCTGATTTTTTCGGACCCGAAGCCCAGGCTGGCCGCCATGGTTGAATTGCCGTCTGGGGCGTACCCAGTCACCGACAAGGAGGATGCAGTTGCCGATGTCGATTTGATCCTCCATTCCGCGTCTCTGACCCTTCGGGAGCAAGCGTCCACGGTCTCCGCAGCGATTGCTGGTGCAGCGAAGGCGCGTAGCCTCTTTCTGGCCAGGTATGGGGCGGCGCTCCTGGCGGCAGGATCCGATTCGGATACAGCGGCGCTCGCTCACAGCATTGAGAACAGCAGAGAGTCGGCGTTTTCGAACATGGGAAGGGACACCTTGCTCTACGGGTTGTGGAGCCACCTGAGAGAGCTCGACAAGCCGCCCGACAACCTCTGCCACGTATTTGTCACAATGACGGCTCGCTACCTGGTCGGGGCTACCGGTCACCCGGATCCGGGGCCATTCAACATACCCGATATACGGGACCCCATACGCCAAAACTATGTTCCGTGGATTCTGGGCTCCGAGCGCGCCAAGGCCGTGTTGCGAGCGGCGCCGGCACCGGCGCTTGCCGAGCAGGTGCGGAAGAAGGCCTTGCAAGCCGCCGCGGACGACTGGTATTCACCCACGTATCTGGCGCGGCTGCGACAGCTCGCCGAGATCCTTGAAGCTCAGTGATCCCGGTCCTGCTTCGAGGTCTTCTCTTTGGGTGGACTTAGCTCAATATCCGGCTTCGCGTCCGTGGCGGACCGCCAGAATCACGACCTGTTTCCCGTCGTAGTGATACAGGGCGATGTAGGCCCCGTGCCCGAATTCAATCACCCACTCGCGAAACTCCAGCGGCAAATCGTCCACGAGACGGCCAATCTCCGGGTGCTTGCTGAGAGCTTTCACACCCTGCCGGATCGTCTTGACGGCGCGCGCGGCGGCATCCCGGCTCTTGGGAGCCAGAAACTTGTGGAGACGGGCCACATCCAGCAGGGCCGGTGGGGACCACCTTAGACGTGGCATTTAGGGATGACAGCGCGCTTGCCCGCTTCGAGCTTGGCCAGCCAGGCGTCGGCTTCCTCGGCGGTGACATGTAGGCCGGTCGTCCGATAGGTGGCCCACGCGGCCAGTGCGTCCTGCCGGAGCTGCTCGCGCTTCTCCTCGCGTTCCACATACTGCTCGACAGCTTCGCGCATGACCCAGTGCGGCGACCGGCGACGCGCCGAAGCGAGCCGGTGCACGCGTTCTTTCATCGCGCTATCGAGCTTCAGGCTGGTGGTGGAGAGTGTCGGCATCGTGAGTGATCCAAGGTGTTAACTAGTAGCACTATAGCACAGCACGAGGCCAAACGGCTGGCTGAGAAACTTTAAAGAAACGGGCAAGCTAAAGCATGCCCCACCTTATGTCGTCGCCATCGCCCTTCTGGGCTCGAACGTGTACCCGAATCCCCGCACCGAGTGGATCAGGATCGGGTTGGCGGGGTCGTTTTCCACCTTTTGCCGCAAGCGGAGAACGTAGACGTCCACGGCGCGATCGGTGATGGCGCGGTCCTGGCCCCACGCGGCGTTCAGCAATTGCTCGCGGCTGAAGACCACCCCCGGACGGTTCATGAGGAACTCCAGCAGGCGGAATTCCGTGGCGGTGAGCGAAAGCGGCTCGCCGTGCAATCGAACCTGCCGGCTGGAGGGATCCAGTTCCACCCCGCCGGCTTCCAGCACCCGCGCGGGCGTGGCCTGCGTCCCCGGGGCGCCACGGAGCTGCAGCTTGATGCGCGCGATCAGCTCGCGCACGAAAAAGGGCTTCACCACGTAGTCGTTGGCGCCCAGTTCCAAGCCGACGATGCGGTCCGTCTCGGAGGCGCGCGCGGTCAGAAAAATGACCGGCGTGGAAGCCAGCTCCGGATCCTGGCGGATGCCTTTGCAGAGGTCCAGACCGTCGGAGTCCGGCAGCATAATATCCAGCAGGATCACGTCGGGCCGCACCTGCCGGCACAGTTCCAGCGCCCCCTTTCCGGTCTGCAATCCGGTCAGGGAAAAGCCCTCCTTCTCGAGGTTGTACTTCAACAGCGCGAAGAGGTCGGTGTCGTCTTCGATCAGCAGGATTTTCTTCATGGCGTTCGATACTCCATGCGCCGTCCGGGCGAGGCATGCCTCGCACCTACAACGAACGCCGGGTAGGGGCCGG
>JBAWDI010000757.1:0-2243 GCA_049590695.1 Bryobacteraceae bacterium | reverse complement strand
GGCCTACAATGGCCCAATGCGACTCCTTGGACGGCACACGAAACGGCTGTTCACGCTAAGCCTTCCGCTGGTTCTTGCAGGGGCCCAACTGGCCGCCCAAAACTCAGACTCACCACCCCAAATAGTGCAGTGGTTTGCCGGGCCGGCGCCGCCGGCACCGGGAGTGCGTGGCTTCACCGTTCTCTTCGAGAACGACCAACTGGTTGTCAATCCGCCGCAGCCGTGGCCTGGCGCCGGCGACCCCGCAACCGGCCTTCCCAAGGCCTGCGCGACCCTGCCTCCACCGGATAGGGCAAGGTGCGGTGAGGCCGGCCACAATTGGCACAACCACAAGCTGAATCGCGTGCTGATCTACTTCCGTACCGGCGGAGAGCGGCTCACCTACCTGGACGGCACCGTGGAGGACTTGACGTGGGAGCCGGACACGGTCAAATGGAGCCCTGCGATCGGATTTCACTACTCGGGACCCTTGCCCACTCCCAGGGTCGATCCACGGCCCAGCGGCCCCATGGGTGTGATTATCGCCATCAAGAAGCCGGGATATCCTGGCAAGGTGGTGGGGACCGCTCTCGACCCGGTGCGGGTTGCTCCCCAGAACTTCACGTTGCTATTCGAGAACAGCCAGGTCCGGGTTCTCCGCTTGAAAATGGGTCCGCGGCAGAGCGTGCCGATGCACGAATACACCCTCAACCATTTGGTGGTTTGCATGACGGATCTGGACGCGCGCATGACCTCGCCCGCAGGAGAGGCCGAGGTCGCGCAGCACAAGCTGGGGGATTTCAGTTGGAACGGCCCCTCCCAACAGAAGATAGACAACCTGAGCGACAAGCCGCTGGAAACGGTGATCCTGGAACTGAAGACTATTTACTGACTCAGAGCGGCGCCGAACCTCCACCCCCTGTCTTGCTTCTGCCGCATCGCCAACCGCTGGCGCTTAGTCTGATGCGGTACGCCGGTGCATGCAGTCTGGCATGAGAAGGCTGATGACCAATTCCAAGCCCCGGCTGGAACCAAATCGCCGGTCCCTCCCTCGTTTGGCCGTACACGCGCGAGGGGAAGGGCGCTTTGGGCGCACCTGGGCTTGCTCATTCGATTCCACCCACCGGCGGCGCAGCGCCGGGAGATCATCCGGTCGACGTTAGAATGAAATTGGATATGGGGCTTGATCGGATAACGCCAGACCCGGAAGTGCTGGGACGACCACTGGATCAACGACCGCATGGTGAGCAAGCTGAAGTAGGGACATGAGCGCGGGTAAAGAGCGGCGCGGTGCTGCGGCTCAGCCGAATAGTTCGCTGTGTGAGCCAAGCCGCGCCAGACGTAGGGTGTCGGCGTTGGGCTTCCGGTAGATCAGCAGCAAATCGGGCCTGATGTGGCATTCGCGGTAGCCCGCCCAGTCACCGCTCAAGGCGTGGTCCCGGTTGTTCTCAGGCAAGACCCGATCGGACAGAAGCAGCGTAACCACGGTTGACACGAGCGAACCCACATCTTTGCCGTGGCGCGGTGTCGCTCTCGCGCGCTTGTAGTCGCGCTTGAATGCCGATGACCGTTCAATCGTCCGCATTCAAGTCCGCCATCAGTGCGGCAGTGCTGGTGAAGCGCTTGCCTTTCCCCGCCTCAAGCTCGGCAATCGCTTTGCGAGTGGTCGCGTTTGGCGCCTTGACCTCGAAGGGTAAACGACGCTCATCCACGACACGCAACATCAGCAGGCGGATCGCATCCGAAATGGACAATCCCATAGCCGCCAGAGCTTCTGCGGCGCGTTCCTTGGTGGCGCTATCGATGCGAGCGCGAACGTAGGTGTCGGCAGTACTCATGGCGATTGTCCCTCCAAGCCGGTTCTTCACGTCTCATTGTAGTCGCATTGCGACTACAGAGCAAGTCGCCCCCCTCTGTCGGCTTCTCTTTCATGGCGGCTTCGACCTGCCGGGCGAGGACGCGCTTGATGGCAGTCGCAGTGACTTCCTCATAGATGCCTTCCTCGCGGAGCCAGTTGTCAAAGGACGATCCGATGTCTTTCTTTTTCATGTGTCCTACCCCACCGCTCCCTGACGGTCGCGGCCCTGATGCAGCCTCGTACGGAGCCGCGACCGTCTGATTTGTTCCTCAGCGCTTCGGGCCGGGCATGCCCCAGTGCTGTCCCAATTAGCCGGAAGGGGCCTTGATCGCCATTGAAAACACTGGACGATTTTGGCCCTCAACCGCTTGTTCCCGAACCTGGTTCCCCCCTTCCGGTCGCGTAT
>JBAWDI010000756.1:0-1683 GCA_049590695.1 Bryobacteraceae bacterium | reverse complement strand
GAGGGCGCCAAGATCAACCTGCTCGGCTATGGCGCCGCCCGCGGCAAGTTCGTCAAGGTCAACGATGTGTGGCTCGAAGTGGTGGGCGTTCTCTCCGAACAGCTCATGGCCGGCGCGCAGAACACCGGCGGCGCCATGCAGGACCTCAACAACATCGTCTACATCCCGCTCAACACCTTCCAATACCGTTTCTGGGACCAGTCGAGCAGCATGAAGGACGATCTCGACGGCATCGACCTCCGTCTACGTCCCGACGCCGATAGCATTGAAGTCGCCAAAGTGGTGACCGCCGTCTTGAACTCGACGCACCACAACGTCCAGGATTTTAGTGTGACCATTCCCGCCGCCCTGTTGGCCCAGCAGAAGCGCACCCAGACCATCTTCACCTATGTGATGGTGGCGATCGCGGCCATCTCGCTGCTGGTGGGCGGCATCGGCATCATGAACATCGTGCTGGCCACGGTTCTGGAGCGCACCCGCGAAATCGGCATTCGCCGTTCGATCGGCGCGCGCCGTTTCGACATCGTGCGCCAGTTCCTGACGGAGTCGGTCCTGATCTCCGTCGGTGGCGGCCTGCTCGGTATCGGATTCGGTTTCTTCCTGGCCTGGCTGATCGCCCGCACCGCCGAGTGGAAAACCATTGTGACCACCTCCAGCGTCGTCATCGCCTTTGGCGTATCCTTCGCTGTGGGAGTGATCTTTGGAATCTATCCCGCCGTAAAAGCCTCCCGCATCAACCCCATTGACGCGTTGCGATACGAGTGACGGCTGGTAATCGTAATCAAGATAAGTGGCGAGCGTCGGCGAGCGTCGGCGCGGCGCGGCACCACTTCAAGTGGCGAAAAAAGGGGCCGCGCGAAAAGTGAAAAGAGATACCTGACCGGGGATCTGGAATACCTGCCAGGAACAGTTCCCCGGCGCCATTGAGATCGTGGATCTCTATCACGCCCGGCGGCATCTCTGGGATCTCGGCGGCAAACTCCACCCCAACGACGAGACTGCCAAACGGCGCCGGGGCATGCCATGCCGGCGCCTGAGCGCTCCGGCACGCCGCACGCACGCAAACGTGTTCTGGACCGTCCGCGGCGCCAACGCCGTGATTGCGCTTCGATGTTCTCGCTACAGTCGACTCTTTGACGACTACTGGGAGCACCGCCCGGACTAATTGCCCACTACGTGTCGCGCACCCCACCGCTCCGTACGCCAGCGCCGTCCCGATAGCCGCGCCCGCCACCACGTCGCTCAAAAAGTGCATGCCCAGCAGAATGCGCGACGCCGCCACGCTGAGAGCGCAAAAGAGCAGGCCGGGAGCCAGCTCCGGGTAGAAAAGGCTGAGCGAAACGGCCACCGCGAAGGCCGTGATGGTGTGGCCCGATGGAAACGAGAATTGGTCGGGCGGCAGCAGGGTGGCCCAGCAGTGTGGCTCCAGCGCGCAGGGGCGCTGGCGGCCGGTTGCCTTTTTCAGGTGGAGGAAGGCCGCGATGCCCGCTCCCGCCGCCAGGGCCGCGGCGCCAATCGCCGCGAATCGCTGGCCGCCGCCCAACAACAGGATCACCGAGCCGATGGCGTACCAGAGCCATCCATCGCCGCCGCGCGTGGCGCAGAGCATCCAGACGCGAATCCAGCGCGGTGCGTGCCACCGGTTGACGCGCCGCATCAGGGTATGGTCGCGGTCGGAAATAA
>JBAWDI010000755.1:0-2727 GCA_049590695.1 Bryobacteraceae bacterium | reverse complement strand
CGGGCGAACGGCATTCGAGAGCGATACCGGAGGCGGCCGCCAGGGTTTGCATGGAGCGGCAACACTCCGCCAGCAGCTCGTTGAAATAGAACTCGTGAACATCGAGCTTGACCCGGCCGGCGTCGGCGCGGGCGAGATTCAGCAGGTCGTCCACCAGGCGGGAAAGGCGGCGCGATTCGTCCAGAACGATGGCCAGCGATTCCCGGTATTCGGCGGCGCCGCGGTCGTGGGAAAGGGCCACGTCGGCTTCGCCGCGAATCACGGCGATAGGCGTGCGCAGCTCATGGGAGGCGTCGGCCACGAAGCGGCGCATGGCTTCGAAGGACTGGTCGAGGCGCGCCAGCAGCTCGTTGAACGAGGCGGCCAGGACCAGCAGTTCTTCGGCGGCGTGGCCGATTTCAAGGCGCCTGCTCAGGTTGCTGCCGGTGATCTCGCGCGCCTGCGCGGCCATCCAATTGAGGGGTGCGAGGCTGTGGGTGGAGAGCAGATAGCCGCCGATTCCGGCCAGCCCCAGGAGCAACGGCAGCGCCAGGAAGATGACGCGGCGAACCACCGCGAGATCGGCGGCAATGGAATCCAGCGGCGCGATGGAGAAGATCAGGAAACTGCGGCCGACAGCGGTCAGGCGGTGAGTGGCGGCGCGCGCACCATGGGGGCCCAATTGCGGCAGCGCCAGCACCAGGTCCGGCGGGGCGTGGCGGGCGGCCTGCGCCACCACGGCATCGGATGCCTGTTGCGAGACCGGGCCGCTCGACGCCAGCAGGCGGGAGCCCGACAGGATGGCAACGCGGCTGCCGTGCAGGCGCAATCCGGCTACAGCCTCGGTGGCGGCCATCGGCACGTCGCCCTTTTCCTCCACCAACTCGTCTTCGAAAAGGGCCCCCGTGGTGCTGGCTTCGGATGTCAGCGATTGGTCCAGGCGGGTCCGCAGGTCTTGGGACAACAAGCTGTGGAGGACGATGCTGAACAGAACGAAGAGCAGCGAAAACAGGGCCACATACCAGACGGTGAGCCGAAACCGGAAGCTCCTAATCATCGTTGGCCTCCGGGTCCGCGCTCAGAATGTAGCCTTCGCCGCGGCGGGTGTGAATCAGGCGGCGGCCGAAACCCGTGTCGAGCTTCGCGCGCAGGCGCTTGATGTACACGTCGATCACATTCGAGAGCGGATCGAAGTTCTCGTCCCAGACGCGCTGCCCGATCTGCTCGCGGCCCACCACCCGGTCCCGATTGAGCACCAGAAACTCGATCAGCGCGTATTCCTTGGCGGTGAGGTTGACGGGCTTGCCGGCGCGCGTGACGGCGTGGCTGGCGGTGTTCAAAGTGAGGTCGGCGACGCGCGCCAGTTCGGGCCGCAAGCCGGCGGGGCGCCGCAGCAGGGCGCGCAGGCGGGCCAGCAGCTCCTTGAAATCGAAGGGCTTGGCGAGATAGTCGTCGGCGCCGGAATCGAGGCCTTCCACGCGATCGTCGACGGCGCCGCGCGCGGTCAGCATGAGGATGGGGGTGCGAAAGCCCGAGGCGCGAAGTTCCCGGCAGACGGTGTGGCCGTCCTTGACCGGCAGCATGACATCGAGGATCACGATGTCGTACTGGTTGACGGCGGCCTGGTACAAGGCCTGTTCGCCGTCGCTGGCGATATCGACGGCATAGGCCTGTTCGCGGAGGCCTTTGGCGATAAACCCGGCGACCCGGGTCTCGTCTTCAACCAGCAAAATCCGCACGCGGAGCGGCCCTCCTCTTCCATTGTGCGCGAGCGGACATGAACACACAATGAAAGTCGCTGACCGGGTGGTTCGCCTCAGCCTCGGGGCTCGGCCGATTGGGGGGGCGCTTCCGCCGCCAGCCGTTTGCGCGAGTCGTCGGTGAAATAGAACACCAGGTAGGCCAGGCCGACGGCCAGCGGGACCACCCCAAGCATAGCGATGCCCGGCGACATGCCCGTCCTCTCCGTGGCCTGGTCTTTCTCGGCAATCTGTCTGGCCTGGTCGATCGGGATTTCGAGAGACCGGCTGATCTCCCTGGCCCTCATGGCCACGAACGAGGCCGACTGCGGCCGCTGCGACGACCACGCAAGGCCGAGCAGGCAGATGATTAGAGCCGCGCCGCTGAAGCTCCAAATCAAGCCTCGCAGCAGGTAGACGCGAGGCGACCATGGCGCCGGTTCCTGCCCCAGCGGAACGGAGGTTCCCTTCTCGAGCGCCGACATACGCTCCTGGTGCAGCATGAGTTTCTGGCGGTATCGCAGGTACAACTGGGCCAAGATCGGCACGAAAATCAGGAAGGCTAGAAGTGCCACCAAATCCTCTTCACGCATCTTCGTTTCTCCTTGCCGATTGAGACTCGCCTTTCGGAGCGAATGTTTCGAAACATGGGAGCCTCCGTCTGTGGTCTAAATAGGCTATGGCGGAAGAGTTCGAGCGGATCGTCCGCGAATTCCAGGACAAGGTCTTCCGCCTGGCGTTTTCCATGCTGGGAGATCGCGCCGCCGCCGAAGAAACCGCGCAGGACGTGTTGTTCCGCGTGTGGAAGGGGCTGCCCCGCTTCCGCGCCGAATCCTCGCTCTCCACCTGGATCTACTCGATCACCCGGAACGCCTGCCTGACGGCGCGGACCCGCGGCGGCCCGCGGGCCGTTTCTCTGGAGGAGCCGGCGGCACGGCTCGAAGCCGAGAGGCGCGTGGCGGCCGGGTGGCCCACCGCCGCGTCTCCGGATGCCGGCGCTTTGCTGGAC
>JBAWDI010000754.1:0-2600 GCA_049590695.1 Bryobacteraceae bacterium | reverse complement strand
TCACCGGGGTTGACGATGGTGGCCACATCCTCGGCTTCCATCGCGGTCAGCGGGACGGCCAGCGACAACGTCGGTGTAGTGTCGGTGCAATGGACCACCTCGAACGGATACTCGGGCACCGCTGCCGGCACTGCTAAGTGGTCCGCCAGTGTGCCGCTCCTGGTGGGCAACAATGCAGTCACCATCCGCGCCTTTGACGCCGCCGGCAATTCCTCGTGGCGCGCGATCACGGTGGTTCGGCGGTAGGTAAGCGTGGCTGATTCTCGGCTTAGTACCCTATTGGTTTCCAAAGATGCGCCGATAGAGGCAGTAACACTATGGATGCCCGAAGCAATCGCAGGCAGGTCTCCGGCGCGAGAATCCGGACTCTGGGCAAGCCGGTCGCGGTTGGCACCGAGGAATCCTGGCTGGATCTGCTGAAACCGCAGCGGGAACGCCTGGCCGAGCTCGATGCGGCGCAAGATGGCGCGCTTTCGAGTGACGACGAGACCGAAGGGCTGCTGTTAGCGCTGGGGCAGGCGGTCGAGCAGCGCGACCACACCATGGCCGGGCATTGCGAGCGGCTGGCCTTTATAGCCGTGGCCATGGGAGTCGTCATGGGGCTGGGACGCACCAGTTTGCTGGCGCTTTACCGCGGTGGCTATCTGCATGACGTGGGCAAGGTGGGGATTCCGGATTCGATTTTGTTCAGGCCCGGCCCTCTCACCGCGCAGGAATGGTCGATTATGCGCAGCCACACGACGCGCGGCGAAGAAATCTGCCGCCACCTGAAATCGCTCCGCCCGGTGCTGCCCATCATCCGCAATCACCATGAGCGTTTCGACGGCTCCGGGTATCCCGACGGCCTGCGGGGCAAGCAGATTCCGCTGCTGGCTCGGGTGATGCAGATTGCCGACATCTACGATGCGCTGATCAGCCCGCGGTGCTACAAGCCGGCTTACTCTCCGGCCAAAGCGCTGAAGATCATTCTGGAGGAGACCGGCCTGGGCTGGCGCGATCCCCAGATCGTGGATCTCTTCTTGCGGCTGCACAAAGACGTCATCTCCAAGAACATCGGCCACCCCGAAGAAACCGGCCGCAGCCTGGAAGCCCTGCGGGCGTCGTTGACCACCCTGCAAGAGTTCCCGGCGGATTCGGTGGCATGAGCGTGTGAGGGCGGGGGCCAGGGGACGGGGGCCGGGGATCGGGCTGCGCGCGTTGTAAAATGTCAGTTGATGAGCGACGTAGACTCCACTGAACAGAAACCGGAAGATCTCGAGATCCCGCTGCCGCCCGCGTCCTTTGGTTTCCTGGTTCTTTCCTTGCGCACGCAGGCCGAAATTCAGCTTGGCCTGGTGCATTTCGGCGAGGGTGAACCGCCCGAGCCGGATCTCCGCCTGGCGCGCCATACCATCGACCTCATGGCCGTTCTGCTGGAGAAGACTAAGGGCAATCTCACCCTCGATGAGCAGCGGCTTCTGGAGAATTCCCTCACGGAACTGCGGTTCCGTTTCGTCCAGGTCTCCGACGAGGCCGCCCAGGCGGCCGCTCCGAAAGCCTGAATGCCGGCGCCCCCGCTCAAGATTACGGTATTGGGTTCGGGAACCAGCGTGGGCGTGCCCACCATCGGCTGCCACTGCGCCGTCTGCACCTCCACCGATCCCCGCGACAACCGGCTGCGGCCTTCCATCCTGATCGGCTACGAAGGCCGCAATGTTTTGATCGATACCACGCCCGACTTCCGCACCCAGGCCCTGCGCGCCAAAATCGAGCGTCTCGACGCCGTGCTCTTTACCCATGCGCACGCCGACCACGTCATGGGCCTGGATGACTTGCGACCCTTCAATTTCCGGCAGAGCGGCCCGATTCCGATTTACGCTTCCCCCGAAACCATGGCCGCCATCCGGCGCTCGTTTCCGTACATCTTCGACGGCGGGAAGAAGGAATCCAACGTCCCGCGGCTGGATGCGCGCATCCTCGATGGCGCGCCCTTCGATCTGTTCGGCCTGGAGTTTCTGCCGATCCCCGTTTTGCACGGCAGCCAGACGATTTACGGCTTCCGCTTCGGCGCCGCCGCGTATCTCACGGACCACAGCGACATTCCGGAATCTTCGCTCGAGATGCTCCGCTCGCTGGATGTCCTTTTCCTCGACGCGCTGCGCTACAAGCCGCACCCCACGCATTCCACCGTGGACCGATCCGTCAAGACCGTGGAAAAATTGGCGCCTCACCGCGCTTTCTTCACGCACATCTGTCACGACCTGGGGCACGAGCGCGCCGAAAGCCTTCTGCCGCCGCACATCCGGCTGGCGTGCGACGGCCTCGAAATCCTGGTGGGAGGCGTGGCCTGATTCATGAAAATCTACCACAGCCTGGCTGAGGTACCCGCGGATTTCGGCCCGTGCGCCCTCACCATCGGCAATTTCGACGGCGTCCATTTCGGCCACCGCCGCATTCTCCGGCGGCTCAAGTCGCTGGCCGATGCCCGCGGCTGGAAGCCTTCTGTGCTCACCTTCGATCCGCATCCCACCCGCGTGGTGGCGCCGGAGCGCACGCCCCGCCTGCTGACGTCGCCCGAGGGCCGCGCCGAGTTGATGCGGGAGGAAGGCATCGAGCAGGTC